>CAZQYB010000001.1:0-58605 GCA_964597535.1 uncultured Pirellulales bacterium
GGCCGGATATGTGCGATATATCCGCCAAAAGATATGCGCCTACGCTGTCCGCGATTTCTCTGAATTTCTCAAAGTCTATCGTCCTCGAATACACACTCGCCCCGCATATAATCAGCTTCGGCCTGACCTTGCCCGCGACTTCGCCAATCGAATCGTAATCCAGAAGATAGGCGTGTTTGTCGAGGTAGTAATTTTCTATATTGAAGAATTTTGCTGTGATAGATTCTTCATCGCCGTGTGAGAAATGCCCTCCCTGTTCCAGCGGCAGGCTCAATATCTTATCACCCTTTTCCAACAGTGCCGTAATAACAATCAGGTTTGCGGCGGTGCCGGAATGCGGCTGAACATTTGCGTATTGTGCGCCGAAGGCCTTTTTCGCCCTGTCGATAGCGAGCCTCTCCAGGTCATCAACAACTTCACAGCCGCTGTGCCGTCTCCTGCCGGCAAAACCCTCAGCCGTCTTGTTCTGAACGACCGAGCCCAGGGCCGCCAGGACTGCCCTTGAGCACTGGTTCTCCGCTGCGACAAGCTGCAGGGTGCTTTGCACTCTTTCGTACTCGTTCGTTATTAACTTATAAACTTCTTCGTCTGCCTTTTTCAAGACGCCGAATTGACCCTCGTGATATTCTTCGCAGCGGAGTTTATCCCGTAACATTTCCAACACCTTCGAATCCTTTCTTTACTCAGCGAGAAGGTCCATCCTTGTATGGCAACTCTTAAAGGGTTTTCTTTGGCTTTTCTGGAAATAGCCCAATAGTTGTGTAAGCGCAGGCACCCAACAGCTTAGCGAAAAAGTATATTAAGTATATCGTTAAACGTTAAGTAAATAAAAAGTCCCAAAATAAACGTTATGCCGGCGTAAGCCACAACTTCTTGCACCCGTTCACTTAATGCCGAACCCTTGATTTTCTCGACCAGCAAAAGCACAAGCCATCCTCCGTCAACAGGCGGTACAGGTAAAAGGTTAAACACTGCAAGAAGAATACTTATTATCCCAAAGAAGCGAACATATTCAATCAAAGGCCGACGAGCGGCAATCTGATAGCTTATCGCTATCATTCCGATAGGCCCCGAAAGCTCTTCCTGACCGACAAGCCCTGCTATCAGACACTTTATACTCACGTACGTCTGGACAACGACTGTCAAGGTTCTCTTGCTCCCAATCACGATTGCATCGATTGGCCCATCGGCCTTGTAAAGTCTCTCTAAAATTTTGAACGGAACGGGTTCGGCAAAAGTGCTCTGGACAGTAACAAAATCTTTGGAGTTATCGACAGTGAAAGCGACATCGCCGGCCACTTCCTCATTGATGCGCCAATCAATCGAGACGCGCTCACCATCGTATCGTCTGAGTTCCCTGATTACGTCATAAAAGTTTGACACGTCTGTCTTATCGACAGCCGTTATTGAAGCGCCGCGGGGAATTTCCAGCTTTGTTGGACCGCCCTCGGCGGCAATAGTCTTGGCAACAACCGGATGTTCCATATCAAGCGCGACGCCAACACCGATAAACACGCCGTCACTACCCTGCGGACTTCTGGGCACGACGGTAACTGTAAGGACCTTTTCTGCGTCCTCGGCACTCGTGCGTAAAATTTTTACAGGCAGTTTCTGGTCCTTATATTTTGTGGTGACATCGCGCATCTCTTTAAAAGTGGGATTCTCAATATCGCCAATCGCAAGAATAATATCACCGCTCTCCAGGCCGTCACCAGTATCAACATATTCCTCTTTCGTGTTTGCTTTACCGAAGAGGGCCAATAATTTATTCTTAATTTTGCCTAACAAAGATGTAACTCTGTTTTTATCGGGCACTGGTGCGACAGCAGTTACCCGCAGACGCGGCACGATAGAATATATGTGATTAAGGTCGGCCTCAGGCTTAACTTCCTCTTTCTTGGCAGGACTAAAATTGAGTCTGACCTGCGATTCAATCGTCTCAATTTTCTTTGAAACAGGGTCGGTTCGCTTCGCCAAAATGGTCACTGACGGGACAAAGGCCTTTTGAACTATCTCTTTCAGCTCCCAATAGGCATCCACATCCTCGCCATTAACAGATATAACTCTATCACCGCCAAGTAGCCCTGTTTTTGCCTGCAAATCCCTGGCATCAGCTTCGGAAAGTTTTGCGATGGTCAAGCTTTGCGGCGGCAAAATGCCGAAACCTCTCATCGCCCTGTCCCGGGACCGCTCCGGCACAATTGCAAACTCTTTTTCTTCTAAGCTGTCTGCCCGCCGGACCTTTAGTTTGACCGCTTCGTTCTTACCCGCAAGGGCCGCCGCCATTAAGATATTCCTGAAGTCAAAATTATCTCTTTTACCCGCAATCTCAACTATTTCATCACCAGGTTTCAAACCTGCCCGAGCCGCAGGATTATTCGGAGTTACTCCGCCGACTACCGGAGGTGTCAGTCTTATTCCGACAAGGAACACTATCGTAAAAATCAGGATAGCGCTGATAGCGTTAAAGATAACTCCTGCTGCTATAACGGCCATTCGAACACCGACCGACTTGTTGGCAAACGACCGCGGGTCGTCGCCGGTCTCAACCGCCTTGGTGTCTTCCTGACCTAATATCTTGTTATAGCCCCCGAATGGAATGAGGCCGATACGATACTCCGTTTCGCCTGGCTGAGCTTTCCTGCCGATAATAAATGTTACCAGGCTCCCGTCTGACTTTTCGTCTTTGGTGCGAAAAAAACCGGGCAAGATACGAACACGATACCCGTTCTCTGTTCTCATAACACCAACCAAAGTAGGAGGAAAGCCGATTGAAAAAGCCTTAATCGTTATACCCGAAAGCTTGGCAACGGTGAAATGCCCCAGCTCGTGGACCAGTATCATCACCCCAAAACCAATCACTACCAGCAGGATGTTACCGAAAGCGCCGATGTTCCGCACAATCAGATAAATGACTGCCGCAAAAACAGCGAGCAACAAAAATGCTCGAAAATTCCTTCTTAATAAACCATTTCGTTTAGACATTGACAATCTCCAAACTCAGTGCATTATTACTGCAAATATACAAATTACAAGTTCACTCATGCTCTTATACTCTTGTGCTCTTTTGCTCTTTTTTCAACTTCTTTTCTCGCCCAGGCGTCGGCCTCAAGCAGCTCCTCAAGCGATACGCTTGTTTTAGCGCTATGTTTATTCAGACAATGTTCGATAGACTCGATTATATTAACAAATTTGATTCTACCTGCCAAGAACTCTTGCACCGCCGCCTCATTTGCCGCGTTAAAGACAGCCGCTGTCGTTCCGCCCATTCGTGCAACCTCAAAACCTAATGACAGCGCACGAAACGTCTCCAAATTGGGTTTCTCAAATGTAAGTTTGCCTATTTCCTCCAGCCGCAGACGCTTACCAATCCCTGTGACACGCCGAGGATACGTCAAAGCATACTGAATCGGAAAACACATATCAGGCGTGCCAAGCTGGGCTATTACCGACCCATCCACAAATTCGACAAGCGAATGTACTATTGACTCAGGATGAACCAGGACCTCTATTTTTTCGACCGGCATATCGAAAAGCCAATGTGCCTCAATTACCTCGAGCGCTTTATTAACCATAGTCGCAGAGTCGATAGTGATTTTCGGCCCCATATCCCAAACCGGGTGCGCAAGCGCCTCTTCAAGCGTTACGTTTTGGATATCGGCGGCGGTGGCTTTTCTAAACGGCCCACCTGAAGTGGTCAGTATGATTTTGCTGACCTCTTCAGCTAAACCGGCCTGCATCGCCTGGAAAATAGCCGAATGTTCACTGTCCACCGGCAAAATAATGCCGCCGTTTTCCTTAACGGTCCTCGTGAGCAGCTCGCCGGCAACAACCAGCGGCTCTTTGTTCGCGATGGCAAGCGTCTTGCCCTTTCGCGCAGCCGCAAGCACCGCAGGCAGACCCGCCGCACCAACAACTGCTGTAAGAACAATATCGACCTCTTCAAGTTGCGCAATCTCTACCAGACTATCCGGCCCAGCCAGAAGCTCAACATCCAAATCACCAACCAGTTCGCTAATCCGCGTTGCATAATCAGCATTTGTGATAGCGACAAATCTCGGCTTATAGCGCTTCGCCTGCTCAGCCAAAAGCTCAATGTTGCTGTGAGCAGTCAGCGCAACAATTTCATACTCCGGCCCAAGCGCGTCAATGACCCGCAGGGCATTTTTGCCAATCGACCCCGTCGAACCCAAGATAGCGATACGTTTAGGTCTCAAAATGCAAGCGCCTTTTTCGTTGAAGAAAACACGTCAAATTCACTGCCAATAAGTTAGGATAGTATGATAGTACCACTGAACTGTCAAGCCGGCATTCGCCAATCAACTACTCGCCGCTCACCATATCGATTTCATCTGCCAGACGTCAAGTGACCTGACCCTGGCGGCCCCGCCCTCAGCGAACAACTCAATACCAAGGTCCTTTTCGGCGGGATAGATTACCTTTGCCACCGCACGCCGGCCATCGTTTACAAATACTTCCATCACCGACTTATCCAGGAAAACTTGAAGCGTCAGGGTCTTTTCGTTACTTGCCGGCTCCAGAGCAACTTTCACGCCGGCCACGTCAAGAGTCTCTCCATCGCAGCTTATCACGACGGCACGCTTCCCATCTTCGCTGCGTCGCACCTTAAGGGCGACGACATTGGCGTCGATAAACTCGAACTTAACGATAATCTCAAGCGTATCTCCCCGTGCTTCTTCAAGAACTAAGCTGCTATTGTCCAAGTCCACAGTCTCGGCCGCGATGTGCTTACGCCGAAGCTTCCGCAGTTCCTTGGCCGGCCTTTGCCGCAGGAGCCCATCCGAATCCAGCGATAGCACCCGCGGCAGGGCTAAGCAGCCGTTCCACCCGCGACCATCCTTAAATCCGCTTATCCAGCCGTACATGATGCACCGGTCTTCTTCATCAAAGAAAACGTGGGCCGACGAGAAACCACGGTCACTGGAAACACCTTCGCATTTATTCTGTCCGTAATTATGAGTCAGAATCCCCGCTGTTTCCGGCCGGAAGGTCAGTGTGTCCACATCAAAGCCCCCCATCCAGTACCTCACCGGTCCGCTCGGATGCACCATCAGCACCCATCTGCCGTCGAGCTCAAAGAACATTGGCACTTCTACATTCTTCAACTCGCTCTTGGGGGCCTTATACAACAGTCCCCGGTACTGCCACCGAGCGAAACCCTCGTCCTGGCTCTCGTATATTGGCACGGCTCGGTCCCGGCCCACAGAGTCCGCTCCAACGACCATGAAAGTTCTTCCGCCATGCTCGAAAACGTACGGGTCACCGCCGCCGCCGAAGCTCGGCCCGCCGTGGATGGCAGGATGCAAAATCGGATTGTCCGGATGCCTCCTCCACGTAATCATTTCATCGTCGCCCAGGGCCGCCCGCTGGTCACGCGGCCCCTTATAGTTTGGAACGTGCGTGTAAAAAATCATCGGCACGCCTTTCTTATTGATTGTCACACAGCCCGAATTGCACCGCAGCTCATCTTCAGCCGGCACCAGAGCAATCGGCAGGTGTTCCCAGTGCACCAGGTCTCTGCTGCGGGCGTGTCCCCAGTGAATATTGGCCCAGTGGTCGGCATAAGGATTGAGCTGGTAGAACAGGTGGTAATAGCCCTTATACCGAATGCCCCCGCACGGGTCATTCATCCATTGGGCTATCGGCCGAAAATGGTAAACCGGCCGGGTCCGGTCCGCCTTGGCCCTGACAGCAGCAGCACGCAGCGCCTCAGCCGCCTTGACCAGCGCCGGGTCGGAACTCACAGACCGGCGACAACCAGACGGGCCTGACAACACTACCGCCATCAGCAAAAGAAGCTTCCCTAAAGCGCGTAAACATAATATCACTAACATAAGTAATGACGTTCTAAATTTCATAACCCTAATCTCCTCTTCGTCGGCCAACTACTAATGGGCCGCCCCCACACTTTGTCAGCGTGATTCCTCCTATCAGCCCCTCCACGCAAGGACTGATGGTCCACCATAAATTGCCGCGGCAAATTATCCCGATTCCAACTCCCCTGTCAACCCCGTTGGAAAGTTTTTTTGGAAAAAATGTCCCTAACAAGCCGAATTTCTAACGGGGTAAACAAAAATATAAAAAAATTCCCCTTGCAAAATCGCCAAACCAGATTAGCGCATAAGTCAAAAGAAAAAAGAGCACAAGAGCATAAGAGCATAAGGGAAATTTCGTCGCTCGTAGCTCGTAACCCGTATCTCGTCCGGATTCCCGCTACCCGCTTTCGCTGGCACAAGCTTCGCGGGAATGACCCCGCACCAAATTGCGGCAGAAGCCTATTTCGTGCGGGGCAAGCAAGGGCGAAATTGCCGCGCCCCCCAATCAGGTAGGGGTGGCGGGTATGTGGTTAATAAAGAATTACTTTAGCTCAACTATTTCTGCAAACCGCACCAAAGCGCCTTTGGTCGGCGGATGCGGCTCAATTGTTCCAACCAGGCCGACCTTTCGGCCCACAAGTTTGCTCAAATGCATAGTCGAAGCTGAACCGGTCGGTAAAGCGTAACAAACGGTTTTGCCTGAACCGTCAGTTATCCGGTAGTGTCCGGCACCATAGCTCTTGAAAATTCGAAACTGTCCTATAGCCGCAAATCTGCCCAAATCCTGGACATCAGCTATCCTCGCAGCGGAGGCTGTTTTTATTCGCTGTCTATCCTGTCGTAACTTATCATCCTGACGCCGAACGGCTTCAGCCACATCGCCGGCCAATTCATAGCGCATTATCTGCTTAATCGCAAATTCGGAATAGCGTGCGGCTTTGCCGGCCTCTTTATCGCCGGCAATTTTAAGCAGCGCTTGCTTTATTTTTGTGTACTTCTGCCGGCTTATTGGTTTGGCTTGCTCAGCCCGTATTTGCTTTTCCAGAGCGTAATATTCTTTGAGCTTCCCGGCCTCGACAGGAATCCTTGTAGGAACAATCACTTTGCTATCAACGACAGGGGTGCCAACAACAGGCGGCGGCACCTGCCCAACTTCGCCTATGACTTTTGTATGTTTGGTGCTTACCCAGCGGTAGGCACCCGCCGGCGGAACAATTTTATAATACTTGTCCTTCTCTTCGCCCATCAACTTAACTTTCTCACCTTTGTTGAGCTTTAACCGACTGGTCGTAGAATATATCGGCCTGAGGCGGTCAGAACCAACCCAGACACGAACACTGTTACCGGTTACAGTCCCGATAGTGGGATTACTCGCGTCAACGCTAACGTACTGTATTGAAATCCACGAGAAACTACCGGCGGGCGGAACGATGCAAGACCAGTTGAATTGGTGGTTGACTACCTTTATTCTGTCACCTTTATTTAGCTTGCCACAACTGTAATAATTTACACCGGCACCGGAACGGATATTGACGTTATCGCCCGTTACCTCGGCAACATAGGGAAAGGAAACGCCCGCTTCATTAGAGTCGCTGGTCATAGTGACAGATTTTTCAGGGGCGGTCACGGCTTCCTGGGCAAAGCCGTTGCAGGCCAAACTTGTCAAAATAACAACAATGCAGAAACTGGTGCGAGATTGCATTTTTCTATCTCCTAAAAAGAGATTTTATCAAAAACACTAAAACACAAACGGCTTTACGCATTTCAAATTAGCACCCGTCTCACTAATTGTCAACTTTTTTATTTTTTCAAAGATGGGCAGCAGGGCACATCGAGTTTGCCGGCAAAACAGCCCTTCGATAGCTGGTATGGGCAGTTTTATAAAAAGTGGCCGAAATTCGGATTTTTTGTAAACGAAATCTGATTTGGAGTCTCTATAATTACGAATATGTGCCCCGTTGCACATCCGAGTTGTGTATAACTCAAGGGCTTTGCAAGACAAAATGGTGCAGAAGATAAGTTTTAAGGCGTTGCTCAACGATTACAGTGCGGCGGTCCTGAACACTGCGATACGGGTTCTGGGCGACGGTCAAAAAGCCCAGGATGTCCATCAGGAAGTGTTTCTGGCAATATGGCGGCGATGGCACAAGTATAACGGCAACACAAAATGGGGCGCATATCTGTACCGAACAACCGTCCGAAAGGCAATTGAGTTTGCCAAACGCTCAAGAGCCGAGCGGCTTATAGAGCGGCAGCCGGGAAATCCGACTGCGAACGAAAAGCCGGATGGGCGGTTAAGAACTGCCGAACTTCAACAGAAACTCGTCAACTGCCTTGGACGATTGCCAAAACGTCAGGCGGACGTGTTCGTGTTATCGAGAATCGAAGGATTAAAACATAACAAGATTGCCGAGGTCCTGGGCTGTTCGCAGGAAACCGTGAGAGTGCATCTTCATCGGGCGACGAAGCGATTGACGCAGGAACTCAGCGAATATTTGGGGTGAGATGTGAATACACATGAAAAAATAAAGGAATTGCTAATCGGCTTTGTTCTTGGCGAACTCTCCGAACAAGAAGAAAGAAAAGTTAAAACGCACGTCGCTGAGTGTGCCGAATGCAGCAGCGAGCTAAAACGCCTTCGAGCATTACTTGAATGTACCGACGAAATGAGGGAATTGTCGGCTGATAATCATTTGTGCCAGTCAGCCAAAGAAACGCTCCTTGCAAGTATAGGCAGCGAGGAGAAGCAACTAGCGCCGAGCTCGAATATCAGCGCCGGCTGCGTAAGGAGAACAATTATGCAAAGCAGAATAATAAAACTTGCCGCCGCAGCAGTGATAATCATAGCAGTTTGTATTGGGCTAAAAATGTTTATTCACCCATCGGAGAAGCAGCATGTAGGGGAAACAAGCATTGTAAATGAAGTGGAAACTACGGCCGAAGTGCTCGAAGCTGAACGAAACACGGTCAGACAAATGTTTGCTGCTCGCGACGTTCGCGGTTTGGAGGCGATGCTGCTAAATGCTCAATTTGATGAGAGCAAAGTCCTGGCGGCAAATTATCTCGCCTTGATTGGCGATTCAGATAGCGTTGAGGTTCTGCAGCAGGTCGATGAAGAGTACGGCGGCACCGAGCCCGCATTTGCAGAAGCGATAGCAGCTATTGAAACCAGAATCGCAGATGCCGGCACGGAGGACTCGGAAGGCACGGAAGCCCCGGAAGGCACTTCCGCCCTTGATGGAAACGATACGGCCGTTGCCGAGGGCAGTGGTCCGGCGGTTGAGCAGGCGCCCGATGAATTGCTTCAATTAGTGCCGGCCAAGAGTATGTTCTGTGTGCGTGTGAACAATTTTGACTACGTTTTGGGAATGATAGACCAGTATTTGGCCGGCATTTCGCCGATGCCCGCCGGCGCAACAATGTTCGCGCGTATGCAGCTCGTAAGTGCGCTGGGCGACCCGGCACTGAATGGCGTCAACACAGCAGGTAGTTTCGCTCTATTCGGGCTGGCGTCACCACCCGAGCCGAACGAAAATCCGTTGGGCAATCTGTTTATAGCGGGGCTCGTGCCTGTTACCGATTATGCGAAGTTCGTCAGCGATAATCCGAATTGCGAACAGCCCGATGCTAACGGCATCTCCATAATCAAAACCGGCGGCGCTGTCAACCCGAATAAAAAAATGCTCGCTGCGAAATTAGGCGGCTATGTCCTTCTCAGTTCGGCGAACAATTACGGCAAGCTGGTTTCGATTGCAAAATCGGTTTCTCAGGGTGTCTCCGGACTTGGCGATTCACTTGATGCTGGCGAGGTCGCAGCGGCAACCAATCAGCCGCTTTGGGCGTACGGTAACGTTCAGCGGGCTGCGAAAGTATTTGGACCTATGGTTTATGCCCAGCTTGAGCAGATGAAAAAGCAGTTTGAAACTATGAATGCCAGCCCCCAGGGCGGACCCGCACCGGCAGCAGCAATGAATATGTATTTCGGTATGTTCAATATTCTGACCGAAGAGGTTGAGTTTCTCAGTATCAGTGTCAACCCTAAAGTTGATGTTCTCAATTTGACCATAAGTGCTGCAGCGGTGCCAAATACGCTGATGGCCAAGATGTTTGTGGCCGATGCCTCGGACGCAGCCAATACGCTCTTGAATTACCTAAAAGACGGGGCAATTCTTAATCTTGGATTCAAAATGAACACGCCTTTTATGGAAGAGTTAAGCATGACCGAGTACGACTTTATTGCTTTTCTTAGTGACCAGAATATTCCTGATGAGACTATCGATAAATTTGAAAACATGGTGGCCGATATGGTATCCTGCGCAGCGGGACCTGGAATAGCCTCTTTTACCTATAACAGCGAAGGATGGCCGCCTTTCGCAGGTAAGTACATCGTTGCGGTCAAAGACGAGGAAAAATGGAAGCAATTAATTAAAGCAGGGGCCGACCTTTACAATACCGGAGAATTTGCCGACCTCCATAACAAGATGGGGATCGAGTACAGGTATGAAATTAAGACTGGAGCGGACGACTGCAATGGTGTTTCAATTGATGTTGGCAAACTCGTAATGGAACCGAACGACCCTAATTCTATGTATGGCAAGATAATAGACCAAACATACCGTGGTGGATTTGACTTCAGATACGCTATAGTCAATGGCCTCTGGCTCTGCGTGTTCGGCACGGACTGCAACTCGGCTATGTGCGAGTTGATTGATGAGGTCAAAGCCGGTGGGCCGAAAGAATTGGCATCTGAGATGGCCACGGCCCTGGAGGCTCTCACCAAAGCAGACAAGGCTGAGTTTGCAGGTACCGTGAATTTCATCCGCTACCTGAATATGGGTGCAAGTATGATGCAAGGTATAGAAATAGAAGTTGGTGTAGATGCAGGGCAAATAGGCCCACCAATAGTGCCGGTTGACGTTGAGACCAATAGCAACATAGCGTTTGCCGGCAAGGTAACTAATGGCAAGATAGCCGTTGAGATTGCCCTGCCTAAACAGCATATATTGGAGATTAAAGCGGGCATTGAGACAATGGGGCAGCAGATGACAGTGATTATGGCGCGTCAAGAGGCCATCTCGCAGATACCTTCGACCGGCCCTATTATCGGTGAACCTCAGCCCGGTATGCCAACTCTTTACACGGTTGCCCCGGATGTGAACTTGTCCGATGAGCAAACCCTAATAGAAGGACTGCGTACGTTCGCTGAGATTTCAAACGGACGATATCCAAGCAACCTGAATTTGATGATAACAATGAGAGAAGCCGGTGAAGCCCTTAGAAAAAGCATCCTTGATGACCAAAACAGAGACCCCAATGTGACGCTGCCAACAAGAGAAGAGCTAATGGCTAAGTTGGCCAATATTGAAGCAGCTTGTCTGTTCTACGATAAATTGGTCAAGGAAGGCAAGGACGTTGTTTACCGTGGCGATAAGGTCACAACCGAATTTCCGCACGTGATCCTGATGCAGTGGGAAATATCTGAAGACCGGCACAGGGTAATCTTTGCAGATTTAACTATCGAAGACGCTACCGCTCAAAGGCTGGCTGAACTTGAGGCCATGCCTCTCAATCTTGCGCCAAACGCGATCAAGCCTCAGCCGGCAGATGGAGGAGTCGCAAGCTCAGTTAGCAAACTGGAACTAAGCTGGATGCAGGGATTGAATGCAGCCGAGCACAGAGTATATTTCGGCACCAACATTGATGAGTTATCACTTTTGGGCGAGGTCACAAGCCCCAGTTTCGACGAGCTCCCCGAACTCCAAACCGACACAACCTATTACTGGCGTGTTGACGAAGTTCAGGCAGATGGTTCAGTTGTAGTCGGCGACGTTTGGAGTTTCAACACAAACAGAATAATGTGCCTCTGGTGGAAGTTTGATGAGACCAGCGGCAGCATCGTCAGTGATTCTTCCGGCAACGGCTATCACGGCGCAGGGGTGAGGAAAGTCCCAATCTGGGACCCCGACGGCAGGTTCGGTGGCTGTATCAACTTCGATGAAACGTATGGTGTGTCAATTCCGGGTGATGTCTTTGGCAACCATATCGACAGCGAAATAACCATTTCGGCCTGGGTCAATGGTGACGCGAACCAGATGAATCACAGTAACGTAATCCTCCAGGCTGGCAGTGGACCCTATGGAAGGCCGTATATCGTCAGCGTGTACACGGAGTGGCAAGATGATGGTCGCGTCGAGTTCAAAACAGGACGCGACGAACCAGATGAAGTCAGCTATAATGCCGCCCTTGAGGAATGGGCGGGACAGTGGAATCACTATGCCTTTGTCAAAAATGCTAATGAAGGCTTCCAGAAGATATACCTTAATGGTGAATTGGTAGCTGAGAAGACCGGCACCAACGCATCGATGGCCGGGGTGGGCACTGCCAGAATCGGTATAGCTCCTGACCGATACGGCGACCAATACATAGGCAAGCTCGACGACGTGCGCATATACAACTATGCCTTGTCCCAGGATGAGATAGGCCGGATTTACGAGGGTACTGACGCTGCTTCGGCGAAAAAATAATCTTCCGCAGGCTTTAACAAAACAGCTTGATTGTCTTATCAGTCTTCTGTTGCAAATAGGCCGGGCATGTATTGCTCGGCTTTTTTTTACACTTTAATTTTGTAATTTAGCAAGCTCGTCATTGCACATCTTCAATTGGCCGGGGTCAGAGAGCTTTTTGACCGCCACCTGCAGGTGCTTTAACGCCAGCTCTCGCTGGTCAAGATACCGCGAATACAATAAACCCACCATCAGCTCGACCTGCTCAATATATTCATAGTTGCTGTAGTGAGCCAGAAACTTTTCGTAAGCTTCTGCCGATTCAGCGTGTTTACTCTCACTGGCAAGCTGATTGGCAATATCCAGCAGATATTGGCGCGGCAGAATCTGCTTGCTATCGAGGTCGGCAAGCTCCAAATATAGTTGGGCTGCGGCCGGTAAATTGCGTTCGTCAATCCAACGGGAAATCTCGTTGCGAAGCTGCCTGACTTTTTCCTCTTGCTGTTTTTCACCCGGTGTTTTTCTTATTTCTTTTACTTTTATCTGTTTTGTCACTGTCCGGCCGGCAAATGGGTCGTAACCATTCGAGACAGCATCGCGATAACACCGCCGCCGATTCCATCGTTTTATCATTGCCCACAGGTCGAAACTGCTGCCTGCAATCAGGCCGGTCGCCAGCATACCTAACACAGCCAGAATGCCGAAGGCATAACCGGACAGGTGTGCATCATAAGCGACATTGGGAATGTGTCTTAAGTACATATTGTCCCAAAAAATCAACTTGAAACCGATGAAATACAAGGCGGGGATTTCAAAGGTACCAATAAAAAAGAGCAGCCAGTAAAAAACCGTAATCAAGGTCTGGGGAAACAAGACAAAATATGCTCCGGTTACGGCAGCAACGGCGCCGCTTGCTCCCAGAGTGGGTATAGGTGAAGACAAATGGAGGACTGTATGACCTATACCGCTGAATGCGGCACCGGCCAAATAAAGGCACAGATACCCAATGTTGCCGAGTTTGTCGTTGACATTGCGGCCAAAGACATACAAAAAGAACATATTGCCTAAAATATGCCAGAAGTCTCCGTGCAAAAACGCGTAACTTACAAGCTGCCACAGACGAAGTTCATTAGGGGTAAGCATAAAGCGCGCAACCCACGGTCGAAATACCAGACCACCTTGGGGGGCTACATGTAATTCCAGTAAAAAAATAATCGCATTGACAATTATCAGGGCGTAATTTGCGTATGGCGTCCGCCACGGCCGAATACTTGTCCGAATGGGCAATACAAAAAACATAATTTAGCTGCCAGTTTAATTATAAGATTGAGCTAAAAACCCTGCCCATTGTATCGGAGAAAAACGACAGCGACAAGACATAAAAAAAAGGACGGCAATCGCCGTCCTGTCCGGTAAAATCAGTCATTACAAGCTGTTTCCCTCCCTCGCGGAAAGCATCATGAGCTGGTACGATTCCTCACAACAACCAGCTTCCCTCCCAGCCGAAGTCTAATCTGCTAATAAAAATATAAGATACAAACGCCACAAAGCCAAATGCCGGACCAAAAAAAACTTTATTTTTTGCTCAGGTGATGTTAATCAATTGTATTTGGCAGTGGGCGAAACGCTAACTAAACCGTGAGCTTGAGTAAATGAACGACAAAATTATAAAAAATCGCATCAAGGCGATTCGCCGCGACTTAAAGAAAAAGCGGATTAACTGTCTCATAGTGACAAGGCCGGCCAATGTAACTTATACAACCGGTTTTTCCGGCGACTATAGCTGGGCGGTAATTACCGCCAAGGTGGTTTATCTTTTGACCGACAGCAGGTACGTCGAGCATGCTGAAAAAGAATGTCCACGGTGCAGGATAATCCAACGGACCAGGTCGCTTCCTGAAACAGTATCGAAACTGCTGCAAAGGCTAAAATCGATACAAGCGGTAGCCGTCGAAAAATCCACCTCACTTGCTGTGTATGAGGCATTGAAAAAAAATGTTAATGTCCGGCTGAACGCAGTCGCAAATATTGTTGAACAGGTGCGCACCATAAAAGATACCGGCGAAATCGCCGCTATCGGAACGGCTGCTCAGATAGCGGGAAAAGCACTTAAACGAACCCGAAGATATATAAAGCCCGGTGTGACCGAAAACGAGTTAGCCGGCACCCTGGATTTTCAAATTCGTAAGTTTGATGCAAAAACCAGTTTTGAAACAATTGTTGCATTTGGCCCTAATGCCTCACGTCCTCATCATCAGCCCGGCGCAAGGAAACTTAAAAAAAATGATACTGTGCTTATCGATTTCGGCGTCAGATACAAAAATTACTGCTGTGATTTGACCAGATGTTTTGTCGTTGGAAGGGCGACTGCTTTTTATAAAGAGGTTTACAATGCTGTGCAGGAGGCCCAGGCGGCTGCGATAAAAATGGTGAAGCCCGGTGCCAAAATCAGTGAAGTTGATGCGGCCGCAAGGCAGGTGATTAGTAAATATGATTTACCCGTTTACGGACACGGAACAGGACACGGTCTGGGCCTGGAGGTGCACGAAGAACCTGTCATCGATGAAAAAAGCAAAGGCAGGCTGGAAGCTGGTATGGTCTTTACAATCGAGCCGGGCGTATATATCCCGGGAAAACTCGGCGTTCGAATCGAAGATGACGTGCTCGTAACCAAGAACGGCAGCAGCATACTAACTCGCAGCATTCCCGACCCCCACGTATTCTTGTCCCGCATCTTGCCTCTCGCCTGCCCCCGCCAAATTATGTAACTCAATAAGAGCAAAAGGATTATCTTTTACATAAGCGCACTTTTAAAATAGATGCGGTATAAATTGTTTTTCAGGGACAATTAACTACGTAAAAAAACGTCCTGTTTGAGATGATTATTCAAACAGGACGCCACGCGAAATTTTATAAAGACAGCTTTGCCGAGTTGATGATTTTGCTGCTGCTCTACCTGCTCCTGCTCATTTTTGCTCTTCTGTCCCTTGCCCCTTCTCTCGCTGAATCGCTTCGTAAACTTCTCTGCGATGAACCGGAATCCGCTTCGGGGCTGTTATGCCAAGACGAACCTTGTCACCGCGGACATCGACAATAGTAATCTCGACGTCATCACCAATCATAATCGACTCATCTTTTTGCCTGCTTAAAACCAACATTTTCAACTCCTTTTGTCGGCTGGTCTTAATTTAGTTACGAAGAAACCCTGCCATTTGTTCACTCGCCTGTTCGCCGAGGATTTTTGTATGCCGTTATTACACAACGAGTTAACTTAAAAACAGCAGCGAACAAACAAATCTCGAACACAATAATATTTTCGACCAATTATAGGAGTGAAAACAACTATTTTTGCCCCGGTTCCTGCCGACAGGGGGCTATTATGGGGTTCTCTGGACATAACTACTTAAATCACATAGACTTATCATAAAGATGCGGTCTGAAAAAAGATGGATTAAATTTGCCGTATCAGGCCTGTTTAACCTTCTTGTCCGTGTTTTCGCCAATAATTATAGCGTACGGCCAGCCAGTAGCCGGTAATCGAGCCTAAAGTACCAAGAGCCACGATTTGCACGGGCAATATAGAAATAACTGCGTTTGGGAAAAAAACTACCGGCCACTCCTGAGCAAGGCGCTGCAACGTGCTTTGTTTGACGCAAGTCATTATGGTAAAACCGGTTACGAGAGCACTGGCAATTGTTGGCCAGATATAGTTGGCATCGAGAAATTTTTTGACTATGAAAGCGGCGAGGCCGAACGAAACGAATACAGCAAAAACTATCTGCCCGACGGTCGGCTGGGCCACAAGTGAACCTATTCTGACGTCCTGGGCCAATATTCTTATGCAAAATTGAGCAATGAGGCCGGAGGCGATTAAAGCACTTGCTGTATTTAAGTATATATTTGATTTAGAGTTAGCTTTTTTTTTGGCCTCGTCCAGTTCGGGCTTCGCTCGGATTTTCTGGCCTGCAAGGACGCCGGCAAAACCGGCAGCCACAATAACCAGCCAGAAAACCGGCTCCCATTTAAGCGCTGCGAAAAGCGCCTCACGCTGTGGGAGGGTTGAATTCATGCGCATCAGGCCAGCCATATTTCCACATCGCACAGCCCAGATGGCCAGGCCGGACGGTACAGCCAGAATGCCGATTTCTCGGCCGTAAGGCCAGGCAAGAAAATAGGCCAGCAAGCCCGCCAAGAACGCCAAAGCCGCTAAGATTATTGCGTTGCTGAAACTCACATCACCGGCAAAGAGGGATACGGTGCCCAACGGCTCAGGTGGTGCCGCTAACGGCCAAGCCCAAAAACCTATCAGTACAACTCCTATGGCGACCGCAGCAGCGATTCGCAGTTTCATTAGCCAAGATAGTTCCACAACTTAGCTCCTTTAAATTACACAATGATAGGATGCCATCGAAACTAAACCACGTTCGTGACGATACAATCCAACTACTTAGCTGCTAAATGGTTGAATGATTCGGTTTTCTTCACCGCTCTGACTTGCATCACTTTCTTTTTTGTTGGCAAGGACAGCCGCCCTTCCTTTTCGTTCTGGATGATGTTTTTGTCTTTTTCTTCGCCGTTGACGCCTGCCTGGGTTTAGGAGGGGTTTTCGATACTTTAGCGATTTTCTTTACTTTTTCGTCCTTTGGAAGCTGTGCCTGACATTTTTGTAGTTCACTCGTGACTTCAAAAAGGATGCCGGTCGTTGCTTCTGCGTTGTCTTTTAGCTCATCAATTTTGGTTTGTTGGGCTTCCATAGTCTTTTGCAATTCCAGCATTTCCCGCTCACAGTGGGCTTGCTGATTCAATACGCAACCACTGAGCAGCAGCGTACTTAGTATCAGGCCAACTGCCTGACAGACCACAACATTAATACGTTTCATAAGAGTTGTCCTTTCACAAAAAAAAGTAAACTTATAGCTTCCCATAAATCGGTAGCTAAGGATAATCACTATAATACCGGATTTCTTTTGGGAAAGCAAGCTTTTCCGGGACAATGTGGAGAATGGGGTGCATGTTATGCTTGACAGGACACTACAGGTTGCCTATTTTAAACGCTGGGAAAATTTATCGCACCCCGTCCGATAATTTAGTGTTTTCTTCTTGACGAGGGGGCAGCTAATTTGGTATAAGGGTATAAGTAAGACTGGTTAAGGATACCGATTCTTAGGTGCCAGTTTGTGCAGTTTTTGCCGTTTATGGGCGAAAATTGAGTAAAAAGGTACAGACTTTAGTGAGACCCTTGTGGCTCGGAAGTGGGAGTTTTGTGCCTCGAAGACGGTTTTTTTTGGATTTTCGTACACATCTGGGCTTGCCGTCTAAACTTGAGTGGGATGACAGACGAACCATCAAAGGTTGTCAGGGACAGGCGTCAAATATGTGGATGCCTGTTGAAAATAACGGATGTTTTGGCGTTTAGCCGAAAAACGTAGTCATAGTTTAATTTTTGAAAAGGAGGAACGTTATGTGTAGGAAATTAACAGTCTTGATTTTTGTCGTCTTTATGCTGGGGCTGGTTAGCAATGCTCCAGCGGCTGAGTACCCTGGGAAGTATATGGAATTGAAAGTGGACTTCGGTTACTCGGATGACCCATCTACTTGGAAACCAGGCTGGCTTCCGTGGGCTTCATGGAACGACGAGGACAGGCATGACGCGAAACTGTTCGCCAATATTGGCGGTTCGACCATTGATGCGTGCATCAGTGTCGGTCACGAAGGAGACCTGGCCCTGGGGCAGGACTTAGAAGATAATGTTGAGGATGAGCCTATGTGCAATAGCTTTATGCACTATTATAGGACCCCCATTTGGTACTATGAAGACGGGAAAGCCCCGGGTCATTCCGGTGGCGATATTCTCCTGTTTCTGACCAGAGAAGGTGGGCTGGAGCCCGGCGAATACTGGCTCTATAGCTACCACAGGCATCCGGCTGACATGAACGACATTCAGAAGATAGAGGTCACGTGTAGTAAGGATGGACGCTGGCCCAAGGTGGCAGGTCAGTATGCCGAGTACGGGCAGGAGCCGATTGGTGAAGAGTGGCTCACAGGCGATATCAATTGCCCCAATTATCCCGGCGATCCCTGCGGCGGTGTTTTCCAAATCCACGACGAGGACACTTTTGACATAAACGTACCCATTGAGGGGGACCCTAACAACAATGGGGACCCTTGCCACGATGCTGACCTTACGCCATCGTTGGTGAAGTTTTACACCGATGGCAGACCCGTTCTCATCAGATATTGGGCGCCGGACGATGGGTCTTGCGCAGTGCTCAACGCTTTCCGCCTTCTCGGTCCTATACCCAGGGCTGCCTGGGGGCCTTTGCCGCGAAATGGGGCCGAAGATGTTTGCCCGGATGCTAATCTCACCTGGCATTCAGGAGAGTACGTAGCATATGACACAGATGCGAATGGCCATGATGTGTACTTCGGCACGGATTTGCGGAATGAGTTTGTCTTGTTGGATGACGGTTTTGAAGGCGGCATTGATGCAAACTGGACGGCATCCAACTGGTCGCAATACGACGCAAATGGTGATGGGAACTCCCACTCCGGCAGATACTCGGCCACTCCGGGAAGCGGTGCCGGAACTTTGACCTCTATAGCTTTAGATGCCAGTTATGCACGCTCACTTGAAATAGAATTGTGGCTTCATAAATCTGAAGAGATAGGGGCTGGAGATATTGACCTGTACTATTCTGACGGAAATAACTGGGACTTTATAGCCGACTTGAATTCTATCGGCCCAAATGATGTGTGGCTGCATTACACCGACGAGGTAACGGACAGCCAGTATATGGTAAGCACTTTCAAGCTGGAGCTGCGGAGCGACATAAGCAGTGGCGAGGTATTTGTTGACGATGTTTTGGTGGTCAACACGTGGCCGGTCGGCGACCAGTGGTTCATAGACAATCGAGACCCATGTAACTACGACCCACCCGGTCTTATGGATTTTAACACCACTTACTACTGGCGGATTGACGAGGTCAATAATGCTAATCCCAACAGTCCGTGGAGAGGCGGCACCTGGAGCTTTACGACCGAAGACGGAAAAGCTTCTGAGCCCAGTCCGGCTGACGGCGCCTGGAGTGTGCCGACGACGGACGCGAGCCTTAGCTGGACTGCGTCCTGCCTGGCAATCAAGCACGATGTCTACTTCAGCACGAATTTCGCTGATGTCAACACGGGCAGCGACCCCAACTCCGGGGCCGGCCAGGGCCGTCAGACAGAGACCATGTTTGACGACCTACCGATTCTGGAGCCATTCACGCGCTATTACTGGCGTGTCGATGAGAAAGGTGCAACTACTTTCGTCAAGGGAGACGTCTGGACGTTCGTAACGGTCGGCGGTGTTTTGATGCACTACAAATTCGATGGTGTTGAAGATGCTAACATTGGGGACGCCGGCGACGCAAATCTTGTCACAGACTCTACCGGCAACGTCACGTTCAGGAAGCGGGGTGACTATACGTCTCTGACGTACGGGCTGAGTAATCCACTTATCAATCCAGGTGGAACGTCCGCCCACTTCCATCAGTGGGAGGAAGACATTCCCGACGAGGATGACATCCAGCACCGAGTAGGCCTGCTTAGAGATGCCGAGGGGCCTGATATTCTCGACCTGGCCGGCGAGGCATACACCATCGAGATGTGGGTCAGGCAGGATTCGTTTTATTCCGAGAGTGTGGGAGATGATGACTATGCTGCGACGTTGTTCAGGAAATATAACAGGAGTTATGTCCTTGCTATAGGCGAAGACAATATAGTTCGCTACGGGCATAGCGGCAGCATAATAACATCGGCGCCGGATGCCAACTATCCCGTAGAGATAGAGCTGGAAAGGTGGTATCACATTGCCGCAGTCTTTGATTCTACCGACCCCTGTGAGTCGCAAAGGCTCTATATTAACGGCGAACAAGTCAGCGACGGTAATACCTCGTCTCCAAATCCCCTTAATGATGACGACTATGTCGGAATCGGGTTTACGAAACAGCCACAGCGGGTTGGCCCCGGGCTTGAACAAAACTTTTTCAACGGTCTGATTGACGAACTGCGGGTGACCGATGTGGCTCTTAAACCGAACCAATTCCTGATACGCGGCGGCCCGGGACAGGCCTGGTTCCCCATACCCCAAGACTATTCCAGGGACATCCAGTTTAATGTGGACCTTAGCTGGAGGCCGGGAGACTATACGGTTGATGTTAATGGGCACGATGTGTACATCGGCACCGACTGGTACGAAGTCAACGAAGCCAACGCCACGGCCCACCCGAACGTGGGCTACGCCAATCTGGATGTCAACAGCTACGACATCCCGTACTATCTTAGTTTGGACCAGATCTATTATTGGCGTGTGGACCAGGTCAATGATGTCTGCGAGCCCTACCTGTGGAAAGGCGCTATCTGGCGTTTTACTGTGCCAGAATACATCATCATCGACGATATGGAGGACTACACGCTGAGCTATACGGATTATCCAATAAGCGATGATGAAGAGCCATATGGATGGGAGAGCTCCCTGAACGGTTCCAGTTACGGGGGGTCATACCTTAGCCTTGTGACACCTACGAATTTTAGTTGGATACCATCTCACGGCGGCGTGCAGACAATGGCGCACGTATATTTTAACGGTGACTACTACTATTCTGAGATTGCAAACCACTTTGTCCTTGACCCGTGTGATTGGACTTACGGCGGCATAAAGATGTTATCGCTGTGGTTCTATGGCGCGGTGACGAATGACCCTGACGGTCAGACCCAGCAGATGTATGTGGGGCTGGAAGATGCCGACAGCAATTATGCAGAGGTCAGGTATGGCGACAACGAAGGTGAAGATATGGATAATGTGAAAATTGAGGAATATCACCAGTGGAATATGCCGCTAAGTTGGTTTACCACGGCGAATCCCGACTTAGACCTGGACCGTATGAAGAAGCTTTATATCGGCTTTGGTGACAGAACCAACACTACGGAGTATGGCAGTGAGGGTGTCGTATATTTCGACGATATCCGGCTGTATCCGCCGACGTGTATTCTTTCGAAAAGAACGTCTCAGTTCGCTGTACTCGATTTGGACGACGATTGTATCATTAGCTTCGGCGACGTTGAGCTAATGGCAGAGGATTGGCTCAAGCACGATGTCAATCTTGGCGAAGTAAGCGAGCCCTGCGATGCCAACCTTGTCGGCTGGTGGAATTTCGATGAGGATGAGGATGATGGCGACGGGAATGTGGTTACCGATTCCAGCGACTACGGCAATGACGGGACGATAGAGACCAACGATGTTAACGTATGGTGGGTTGCCGGCCACCCTAACGATGTGAACTACGCTCTTGATTTCGACGGCGGCAGGGTCCTGGTGCCGGATGCAGCAGAGTTGAGGCCGATGCATCAGGTCAGCGTGTGCGCATGGATATACTATTCCGATGAGCAGAGCAGCGGCCGCATAGTGGTCAAAGGTGCAGATAACAAGGAAACGTACAGCCTCGAAGTCGGCAGTAACGACGAGCTGGTGTTCCTGGTGCGTGACGGCAATGACCCTAATGCCGAAGACTATCCAAAGTACGATGCAGAAAGCGGCGAAGATGCTCTCGACCGTGATGGATGGGTTCACGTAGCCGGTACGTACGACGGCAATACGGTAAAGTGCTACATAAATGGTGAACTTGCTGCCGAGAGCAACGACCCAAATACAAGTGCGATACCCCTCCTCTCCCAGGACACTAATGATTTGGCGATAGGCAACCAGTCGGATGCTATGGACAAGCCGTTTAAAGGTATCATAGACGACGTTCGCGTTTACAACTATGGTCTGTCAGCGGCGGAGGTCGCGTACATTGCCAGCGGTCCCACCGGAATATTCCTGATGGACTCGTTCGCCAATCTGTCCGACGAGGAGGAAAAGGGTCACAGAGCGGTCAACTTGAGGGACTTTGCTAAACTCTCGGATGCCTGGCTTGAAGAGGAGTTGTATCCTGAGTAATCAGGTTGTTGTAACTTCGAAGAAGTTCGGGGTCTATACCGATTCGGTATGGGCCCCGCTTTTTTTTACATTATTTCGTGCGTGACGGGTATTGCGGCTGGAGCGCTCAAAAATCATAATTGGGGCAAAGATATCGCTTGCGGGCTACAACTTGCGTTTTTGAATTGATTATAGTACTTTGGGAGCAGGGTATAATAGTTACACCGGATTTCTTTTGGGAAAGCAAGCTTTTCCGGGACAATGTGGAGAATGGGGTGCATGTTATGCTTGACAGGACACTACAGGTTGCCTATTTTAAACGCTGGGAAAATTTATCGCACCCCGTCCGATAATTTAGTGTTTTCTTCTTGACGAGGGGGCAGCTAATTTGGTATAAGGGTATAAGTAAGACTGGTTAAGGATACCGATTCTTAGGTGCCAGTTTGTGCAGTTTTTGCCGTTTATGGGCGAAAATTGAGTAAAAAGGTACAGACTTTAGTGAGACCCTTGTGGCTCGGAAGTGGGAGTTTTGTGCCTCGGAGTAGGTTTTTTTCTGAATTTTCTTACACACCCGGGCTTGTTGCCTAAACTTGAGTGGGATGACAGGCGTCAAATATGTGGATGCCTGTTGAAAATAACGGATGTTTTGGCGTTTAGCCGAAAAACGTAGTCATAGTTTAATTTTTGAAAAGGAGGAATGTTATGTGTAGAAAACTAATTCTGCTGGTTTGTGTTGTTGCAGTCCTGGGTACGGTGGACTTTGCCTACGGTCATACTCGCTGGAATGGCACCGACAGCAATGATTTTTGCGACCCGTGTAACTGGAACAATCCTGTATTCAAGGGGGACGAGCTGGCAATGGTTATCGATAAGAGCCCCTGGCGTGACCCTAACAGTGGCGATTACACTCCTAACGCTCCCTATTTGTTCCGTTACGCAGACCCCAACGTTTTTTTACCAGGAGATTTTCTGAGAGGGCCGGGATACGATGCAGGCACCCGCGCTGATTGGTTTATTCGCCCTGGGGGATGGTTCCATTGCGCCAGTGCGTGGCGGATGTGCTACAATGCGAACACGACGGGCTACACGGAGATGACGGGGGGAACACTTATTTTCGATGGGGTGATTCGGTGCCCACACCACGCGGACGCGAACGCAGCAATAGTGCTTCTCCACGGCGGGACTATTACAGCCCCCAGTATCAGCTTCGGACCACAAGGCCTATTTGACTTTGCCGGCGATGGTACGCTTATCCTTGACAGCTATCCTGGTATAATCGCTGATGTCGAAGGTTGGGTAGCTGCCGAGAATATAACCGCCTATGACGGTGCGGGCACGGTGGTCTATGACTGCAATGTGACGAATCCCGGCAAGACCACGATAACCAGTGAGTTTGGTCACGCGGCCGCCTGGAACCCAAGCCCTGAATACCTGGCTGAAGATGTGTGTCCGGATGTGAACCTTGGCTGGACGGAAGGAGATAGCGCCGATACGCATACTATCTACTTCGGCCCAAGCCCGAATGACGTAAATGTAAGCACCGCTGACCCCTGCGAAGAAGGCTACGACAGCAACAGTTGGAAGCCGCCCGCCCTTGAATTGGGCAAAACTTACTATTGGCGGATTGTTGAGGTCAACGACGGCAACGAGTGGGTCGGGTCGGTGTGGCAATTTACGGTTGAGACCGGAAAAGCTCGCGACCCGAGCCCGGGCGACGATATGAAAGGTGTACCTGTAGATGCGAACCTAAGCTGGACGGCATCGTGCCTTGCAGATTCGCACGATATGTACTTCGGCGCCAGTTGGGCTGATGTAAATAGCGGCGGCGGCGACACGTCTAAAGGCGGTCAGAGCTCACCCTACGACCCGGGCCCGCTTGACGCAGGCACCTGGTACTATTGGCGGGTGGATGAGGTTGGCGATACGACAATCAAAGGCGACGTCTGGAGCTTCAAGACCCAGGTGGGGGTCTTGCTTTACTACTCGTTTGACGGCAGCGAAGGTACAGACCTGCCGAGCGAGATTACGTACGCTCCCACAAACATCACGTTTACAAAGTATATTGACCCGAACTATCCTGACCCCTGTGGTATTGAGGACCCTAACGGTTCGGTGAAGTATAGCGAGCCAAATCCGCTTATCTATACGGATAAGACGTCCGCTGATTTCGAGCCTTTTGCGGGTCTGTATCGACTTGATACCGGCGACGGCGATATTCTGCGCCTGGACTACCCGCAATACACCATCGAGATGTGGATTTACGTCAACAGCGGCGATTACGATAGCAAGAATATGATGGTGATTGGCAAGGGTGAGGGTATGAGCGATGACAGAGAACCCTGGTCGCTTATGCTAAGTGACCTTGGTTCTGACGACGACCTCCGCTGGTACCATAACGGCGACAGGACAGAGAATGACGTTATGGATGATAACCTGGATGAATGGATTCACGTTGCCGCAGTTTTTGACCAGAGTCTCCCCACGGCCAACCGGAAGTTGTATCTTAACGGTGAAGTAATTGCGGATGATACTGACCACGACACCAATCCTGCTGATAATAATGACCCTGTCGGGATTGGCTGTCAGAGGGATGCCGACGGTACATTTGATGATGGTATGTTCTTCGACGGTAGAATTGACGAGCTTCGGATTTTGGATGTGGCGCTTCAGCCAATCCAGTTCCTGTATCCGCGGGCTGCTGACCCCAGTCCGGAGGACGGCGAGGGAGACATCGACCCGAACGACCCGAATGACCCGAATGTAGTCCTTAGCTGGACACCATGGGCGGGCGCAAATCAGCACGATGTGTACTTCGGCACCAATTACGTGAACGTAAGGGACGGCAATAATCCCAACGTGTACATTGGCCGAGTGGATTCTAACAGCTATATTATCAGCGACGTGTGTGACCTTGAATACGCTACGACCTATTATTGGCGTATTGACGAGGTCAACGGCAGTGACGCTTATACGGGCGTTGTCTGGCAATTTTTAACCAAGTATCAAATCGTTGACCCGAATCTTCTGCTTTGGTACCCGTACGATGAGATGGAAGGCGACTGGGTTTATGACCATTCCGGCCACGGTCTTCACGGCCAGAACGGCGACGTCAGCGACGGCTGGGACCCTGATGGGCGGTTCGATGGCTGCCTGGAATTTGATGATAACATGGGTTTTGACCTTGAGAAGCGAACGCTTAGCAACATTAACAAGGAAATAACCATAGCCGTTTGGCTGGATGGCTACCGAGAGGAGGATGACAACTGGGTTATTAACGCGGGCGCCGATGGCAACTTCGTAGAGGTAATAGTTCCTGACCCGGAGGACGACTACGTGTACTGGCGTGCAGGCAACGACTCCAATGACCTGCTGATATGGAATGATGCCACTCCGAGCGACTGGGTAGGTGACTGGCACCACTTTGCGTTTGTCAAGAATGAGAATGCAGGTACGATGAGCATATACTTCGACGGCGAGGTGGCGAAGTCAAAGTCCGGCACTATCAGTTCGCTCTCCAATATCGCGAATACGGATTTCAGTGTCGGCGCGAAGTTAGGTAACTCCGCAGACTACGTAGGTAAGATGGATGACTTGAGGGTGTATGACTATGCCCTGTCAAAGAAAGAGATAGCGGGGCTGTTCAGGGGGGGCGACATCGAGCTTGCCTGGGGTCCGAGCCCCTATGATGGCCAGCCGGACGCCCGCATGAATGCAGACCTTAGCTGGAAACCGGGAGACTATGCGGATTTGCACGATGTGTACTTCGGCACCGATTTCGACGAGGTCAGCGATGCCAACACTTCGAACATCGCCGGCTATCCCGACGTCAACTACGCCAGGGTCGATGTAAATAGCTATGACCTCGATACCCTTGATTTAGGCGAGACCTACTACTGGCGTGTCGATGAGTTTAATGACCCATGCACCTGGAGAGGCAAGGTCTGGCGATTTAAGGTCGCTGAGTTTATTGTTATTGACAATATGGAAGATTACACGGTCATCGGCGGTGACTACCCAATAGCCGGTTTTGCAGAACCCCGTGGCTGGGATTGTGGGTATAATAACGACACCAGCTCAGCGCTTGGCCTTGTTTACCCCGGCTCTATATACACCGTAGCGGCACACCGGAGCGACCAGGCGATGAACTATTATTACGGCAACGATGATAATAGCGGCCTGGGCTATTATTCCGAGATTTCAAACCATTTCACTATGGACCCGAATGACTGGACTTCCGCCGGCGTCAAGATGCTAACATTATGGTTCTATGGAACCGCTGGTAATGATGCTAATGAACAGGTGTACGTGGGCCTGGAAGACATCAGTGGCATCGGCAGTTATTCACAGGTTGACTACGGTGACGAAGGCGAAGATATGAATGATATAAAGCTTGCGGAGTGGCAGGAGTGGAATATCCCGCTAAATAAATTCACCACCGCCAATCCCGGCTTAGACCTGACCTGTATAAAGAAGCTGTATATCGGCTTTGGCGAAAGAGGTGCTTCGGAGGCCGGCGGGATAGGCTACATGTATTTCGATGATATCCGGCTGTATCAGCCCACTTGCGTTCCCTCGATGAGAAAACCTGACTACGACTTGAACGACGACTGCATTGTTGACTTCGGGGACATTCAGGTAATGGCAGAGGACTGGCTCAAGAGCGATGTCAATCTTGGCGAAGTAACAAAACCATCAGACGCTAATCTCGTCGGCTGGTGGATGCTCGATGAGGGCAGCGGTGGTATCACTTACGATTCCAGCGGCAACGACAATGACGGTGTGATAGAGACGATAGAGACCAACGTGGAGTGGGTTACCGGGCACAACGACGTGAACTACGCTCTGGACTTTGCCGGCGGCAGGGTCCTGGTGTCGGATGACGGGGACACACCAGAGCTGAACTCGATGAGCCAGTTGACCGTATCCGCGTGGGTCAATTACTCCCAAACACAAGAGCAGAGTTCCCGCATAGTTGTCAAAGGTGCAGACAACGCGGAAAAATTCAGTTTCGAGATTAATAATGATGACGAGTTCGTGTTCCTTATACGTGACGCTAATAAGCCCAAAGACCACAAGTATGATGTGAACGGCATTGATAAGCTCGAGCACGATGAATGGATTCATTTAGCCGGGACGTACGACGGCAACAATGTACTGAGCTGCTATGTGAACGGCGAACTCAGGGATCGCGCCGAGGACGTAAATCTTATAGAAGGTCTTTGCCGAGACCCCAACTATGGTCTGGCAATAGGTAACCGGTCGGACGCCACGAGCCGTGCTTTTACAGGTACCATAGACGACGTTCGTGTTTACAACTCTGCACTGTCTCCGGAGGAAATTGCATACATTACGACGGACAGCACGGGCATCATGGCACTGGAATCGGTTGCCGATATCTACAAGGAGGCGCGCGGAAAAGGAGTAATCAACCTCAAAGACTTTGCGGTGTTGGCGGACACCTGGCTCGAAGAGAAGCTGTATCCTGAGTAATCAGGTTGTTGTAACTTCGAAGAAGTTCGGGGTCTATACATTTGGTATAGGCCCCGCTTTTTTTGTGCGTGTTCGACTATGGGATTGCGCGTGCGGAGTTTGACATCGTCCCGTACTATGGTAGTGAAGGGCAATTCGGGAATGGGGTCCTGCAATTGGTAGTTGGCCGGTGATTATCGATGATTTGCGATTTCCCGGTGTGGCGCTGTCGCCCTTATGGGGAGCTGCTGTGTCGAAGACAGTTAGTCAAAAAGTTATTTTGAAGTCTTTGTATTGGGTGTTGGGAGTGATTTCCTCGACTTTGGTTTCTCTGATGTAACCTGCGAGGGTGTTATTGATGTCGCGGAGGCAATCGTCAATGTCGTCAGAAAGACCCTGAGCGAGCATCTCAACAGTGCCGTCCGGAAGGTTGCGGACCCACCCGGTTAACCTGTGACGATTAGCCATATTGTGAGCGGTGAAGCGAAAGCCGATGCCCTGGACTCGGCCAATAAAGATTATATGTTTAGCGCTCTGGCTCATTTTTCGCACTGCGTATTGCGTATATCGTATTGCGTGTTAAGGATAACAGCCATACATCTTTTATATTAACCCAGGACGATTTTTGCTGCAAGGGGGCAGTGGTGAGATAAGTTGGTGGTTCACGGGGGACGTAAAGTAGCGTATAATCTGATGGATTTGTGAATTTGGTTGATTATGGCAAAGAAGACGAAGAGACAAATTGAGAGAGACGAGCAGATTTATCAGCTTACCACGCTTGTGGCGGGGGAGTTTTCGCTTCAGGAGGCGCTGGATAAGCTTGCGGAGGCGGCTGTGAAGATTGCCGGTGTCAAGGCCTGCTCGATTCGGCTGCTTGATGAAGAGGCCGGCGATTTGAAGATGCGAAGTACGTACGGGCTCAGCGAAGAATACCGCGATAAAGGAGTTGTTTCCAAAGAAGATAGAGTGATTAAGGCGGCCTTTGCCGGTGAAGCGGTGGTGCTTGACGATATGCGGGTTGACGGCAGGGTCAAATATAAGGGGGCGACAATAAAAGAAGGGCTGGTCAGCCAGCTCACGGTTGCGATGCAATTCAGGGGTAAAGCTATCGGCGTGCTTCGTCTTTATAGTCCTAAGCCGATGCGCTTTGATGAAGATGATATTGCCCTTGCGCGGGCGGTTGCTTCGCAGTGCGCGGTGGCGATAACTAATGCCAAGCTGTATGCAAGGGCGATTGAAGGCGCGCGTGTAACCGAACAGATGCGGCTGGCGGGGGCCATTCAGCGAAGAATGATTCCCGAAAGAGCGCCGTTGATACGGGGACTTGATATTGCGGCTGCTTATATACCGTGCTTCGATGTGGGCGGAGATTTCTATGATTTCCTTAAAATAGATGACAAGCGCATTGCGGTGGTGATTTCCGATGTGATAGGCAAGGGGATTCCCGCTGCGCTGAGGATGAGTTGCTTTAGAGGCGCTGTGCGGGCGTATGCTGATACCGAACGCAACGGCAAGGCCATAAAAGAGATGATAGGCAAGCTCAATAAAATGGCGTGCAGGGAGTGCGAGGAGAGTGAGTTTATCACGTTGTTTTATGCGATGATTGACACAGCAGATATGGCGATAACCTATTGCAATTATGGGCACGAGCCGACTGTGCTGATAAGAAGCGGAGAAATTACGGAATTGGACAAGGGTGGGCTTGTGCTTGGAGTCAGAACGGAAGCCGAATATGAGATTGAAACCATTGCACTAAAAGAGGGTGATTGTTTGCTGTTCTATACGGATGGGTTGTTTGATGCCGCCAACTTTGAGGGTGAGTTCTGGGGCAGGGAAAGAATGCTCAGGATGGCAAAAAAGTTTGCCGCCGGCTCAGCGGGACAAATGGTTAAAAATATCCTGATGTACAGAAGGCGGTTTGTGGGACTTGCAAGACAGATTGATGACACAAGTATTATTGTTGTCAAGCTTGATAAGGCAACAGAGGCGGAATTTATGAAGCGAGGTTAGTTTCCGGGATGGCGGATTTGATTATTACAATCGACGGTCCTGCCGCAAGCGGCAAAAGCACTGTTGCTCGGCTGCTGGCTGAGAAACTTGGAGCAAGCTTTCTTGATACCGGAGCAATGTATCGGGCGGTTACGCTGGCGGCGATGCAGGCAGGTGCAGATATGAGCAATGAGGAGGAACTGCTTGGCGTTTTGGAAACACGCGAATTTGAATTTGCCGTCAAAGGAGGCAAAATGATGGTTTGTATTGACGGTGTTGATGTTACCGAGCAGATACGTCGGCCGGCGGTTACTGCTAATGCTCGCCATATTGCCTCGGCGGCGAAGCTGCGGGAAAAGCTGGTGGCAATGCAGAGACAATTTGCGGCAGGCGAAGATAAAATCGTTACCGAAGGAAGGGACCAGGGCACAGCGGCATTTCCCGATGCAGATATAAAATTTTATCTGACGGCTGCGACAGCCGAGCGGGCAAGGAGGAGACAAAATGAACTGCGGGCTAAGGGCGAAAACAAACATATTGAACAAATACAACGTGCCATCGAAGAAAGGGACAAAAGCGATGAAAGCAGGGCGGTTGGGCCTTTGAAGCCGGCCGGTAACGCTATCGTTGTTGATAGCACCGATTTGAGTATAGAAGAGGTTGTGGAAAAAGTTTTAGGTTTCGTAAAAGAAAAATGCCCGGAAAAAAGCTGAAAATGATGTGGTATTGGTTTGCGGTGTGGTGCTGTCGAGTTTTTTGTAGTGTATTTTTTAGCATGCGTATTTACGGCAGGAAAAACATCCCCAATAAAGGGGCTTTTGTATTGGTCGGTAACCATCAAAGTTTTCTTGACCCTGTGTTTTGTGGAATGTCTTTGAAGAGGTGTTTGTATTTTCTTGCCCGTGATTCGCTTTTTGCTAACAGGTTTTTCGGTCGGCTGATTTCCAGCGTGAATACAATACCAGTCAGACGGGGTAAGACGGATTTTTCTACAATGAAGAAGGTTATCGGCAAACTTAAAGAGGGTAATGGAGTTTGTCTTTTTCCGGAAGCTACGCGTACGTGCGATGGGAAAATTGCCCCATTCAAACCCGGCTTTGGTCTTCTGTGCAGGCGAGGTAACGCGGCGGTTGTACCGGTGGTGATTGATGGAGCATTTGAATGCTGGCCCAGGCATCGAAAGATATTTATGCCCGGGAGCAGGATTGTAATCCGTTACGGTAAAGTCATAGCGGCCGAGGATGTAAAGAATATGAGTGATAGGAAACTGGCGGAGAAGTTGACCGATAAGTTGCGCGAAATGCAAAATGATTGCCGAGTTCAGCAAGGCAAAGAACCGTACACTTATTGATTATTTGTCAGTGGGCCAGTGTTGTTGCGAGATGAAATTGATAATAAGTCGGAAAAGTAGCGTCTATGAAGCTGCTTGGTATTGAACTTTTGGATTTTCTGGTTGTGGTGCTTTACCTGTTTGGGATTTGTGCGCTCGGAGTGTGGATGACAAGACGGGTGAAGAATACGTCGGATTTCTTCATCGGCAACTGGCGATTCGGTAAAGCGCTGCTGACGATGCACTCCTTTGGGACGGGGACGAGCAGTGAAATGCCTGTGGCGGTGGTGTCAAACTCTTTCAAAGGGGGGTTCTCGGGGATATGGACGCAATGGCTGTACCTTTTTATCACGCCGTTTTACTGGCTCTTTGCGCCGTGGTACCGAAGGCTTCGGTGCGTGACCATCGGTGATATGTATGAGATGCGATTCAGCCGGGCAATCAGCATATTCTATACTGTTTTTGCTCTGGTTTTCTTTATGGTTTATGTAAGTCTCGGGCTAAAAGCTACATCGCAGACCGTCGCGGCCATTTCGGGCGGGCAGCTCAGCGCGGACAGCATTGTGATATTTATGGCTTTTTTGGTGGTCATTTACGGCTCTGCGGGCGGGCTTGGGGCTGTTGTTATCACCGACTTTATCCAGGGGCTGCTGATTATTGTGCTGTCTTTTATGTTGATTCCGTTCGGCCTGCAGGCAGTAGGTGGTTTTGAGGCACTGCATGGTAAAGTTGAAGCAGGAGTCTTTAGCTTGACATCACCGACTGGTTTTACACCTTTTTATGTGGTGATGGTAACATTTGCGGCGTTGTCCGGCATTGTGGCTCAGCCGCACCATATGGAGGTCATAGGCTCGGGCAAGACAGAATATGATGGTCGGTTCGGGTATTGCTACGGCTGCTTTATAAAGCGATTTTGCACAGTGGGCTGGACCTTTGTAGGTGTCCTGTGCATTGCTCTTTATGCAGACGTCGTCAAGAATCCGGATGAGGCGTTTGGCTATGCTATTAAAGACCTTCTGCCGATGGGGTGTGTGGGTTTGATGATTGTGGCAATGATGGCAACTGTGATGTCCTCGTGCGATTCGTTTATGGTCGATGCATCGGCGGTTTTTACGCGTAATCTGTACCGGCACGTTAAACCGGGGCGGGATGAGAGGCACTATCTTCGGGTTGGCCGAGTTGTCGGTGTGTTTGTGGTTGCCGGTGGTGTTGTGGCTGCGTTTTTGTTTCCGAATATTTTTGCGAATCTCAAATTGGTATGGGATTTGCCCGCCTTCTGGGGAGCATCTTTCTGGCTGGGGATGCTCTGGCGGCGGGCCAACAGCAGAGGTGTGTGGATGAGTGTCATCGGAACAATGGTTGTCTATGTCTTCATCAAGATTTTGTGGGGCACTGAATTCCCTCATGCGTACCTGATAGCAATATATTTGCCTATCAGTTATATTCTGATGATTGTTGGAAGTCTGCTCAGTCCAAGGATGGCGGAAGAAAAGCTCGATGCGTTTTACGCCCGTGTGCATACGCCGATTAACACCAATCGCGACAAGGATAAAAAGAATGTTCAGGAGTCGGTGGAGTCTCCTCGCAAGTTCGAGCAGTATAAACTGTTCAAGTGGCGAGACCTGGAACTGCTCAAACCCGGAAAGGTTGACACTGTCGGCTTTCTGGTAGCCTGGGGATGGGTGGCCGTTATTCTGGGAGTTGCCCTTTTTCTGATTAAGTTTGGCGGTTAATACCACAGGTGTTTTAAGCTCGTGGTTTTGTATCAGTGAACTATTTATGAAAGTGGTAGTTGCGGAAAAGTGTGGGTTTTGTCACGGCGTTAAAGACGCTATCAGTATGGCTGAAAAGATACTGGCGGAAGAAAAAGAGGTCTATAGTCTTGGCCCGATTATCCATAACAAAGATGTGGTGGAGCGGTTGGCCAAAAAAGGGCTAAAGACCGTTGGGAGTGTGGAAGAAATTCGGTCGGGCACAGTCCTTATCCGCTCTCACGGTGCTGCGCCGGAACAAATAGCAAAGATTAAAGCGAAGGGACTTAAAATTGCTGATGCCACTTGTGTATTGGTTAAAAGAGTGCAGCAAATAGCCAAGGAGCTTGAAAGGGATGGTTATAAAGTTGTCATTATCGGGGACAAAGACCACCCTGAGGTGCAGGCGGTTGTGGGCTGTGTCAGGGACGTTGTTGTGGTTGCCGATGAGACGGATTTGGACAAGTTGCCTGAAAACGGCAGATTGGGGATTGTTTGTCAGACAACCCAAAGTCCTGAGCATTTCAGCAGAACGCTTGGAGCTATAGCAAAAAAGGGCTTTGATGAATTGAAAGTAATAAATACTTTGTGCAAGGAAGCGATAAAAAGACAGGAATCAGCCGTGCAGTTGTGCAAACAAGTGGATATAATGTTTGTGCTTGGCGGCCTGAAAAGCGCCAATACGCGCAAGCTGGCAGAGCTTTGCAAAAATTATAACAGCCAAACATTTCACTTGCAAAATTGGAATGAACTTGATAGAAATAAGGTTTCTGGTAAGAATATAGCCGGCGTTACGGCGGGCGCCTCGACGCCTGAATGGATAATTGCCGAATTTGTAGAAAATCTGGAAGTTTTTGACGAGAGCTGCGGCAGATTATAAGTGCATATAAACATCCTTACGCTTGTATAATTCGGCGCACTTTGTCCAACGAATGCTAAGCAAGGTCCGGATATAAATTCTGCATTGGCTGCGTGGGCCAATGTCTTTTTATAAATGGTTAACGGAAATGTTTTGTACTCGTGCAGCGGTGCACGAGGGCCTATCGGCGTAAATGTGGGGCGTCGGCGGGTCAGGAAAACAGACTCCGCAGAGGAATTTATGATTTATGGTAGATAGAAATATAGTCAACAAATTAGGTTTGTCACAAGATGAGCTCGACCGACAGGTTGGTGAAATGTTCACTGAGAAAGATGGCGAATTTTTGGAGGAGGTTTTGTGTGCGAAGGTCGATTCCCATCTGCCGGGGACTATCCTCAAAGGTACAATCGAATCGCAAATAGGCAATGATGTTATCGTTGAAGTGGGTCTGAAAAGTGAAGGCGTTGTCGATGCGAGTGAATTTGACAGTCCCGAAGAGATAGAAGTGGGCAAAGAAATCGAAGTTTTTCTTGAAGATACCGACTCCGGAGGCGGCCTTATCCTGCTAAGTAAGCGCAAAGCCGACCGCATCAGAAGCTGGGGAATGATTATTGACACAAAGAAGGAAGGCGATGTTGTCAGTGGCAGAGTTATAAGGCGCATCAAAGGCGGTTTGCTGGTTGATATTGGCGTGCCCGTGTTTTTGCCGGCCTCGCAGGTTGATATCAGAAGACCGGGTGACATCAGTAGATTCATCGGCAAGGAAGTCGAGTGCACGATTCTTAAGATTGATGCTGAAGGCCGGAATATTGTCGTATCGAGACGCAAACTTATTGAGGAAGAACGCCGGAGCAGCAAGGAAAAAATCATGGCGGAGATTGAGGTCGGCCAATTGCGAAAAGGCGTAGTGAAGAATATTTCCGACTTCGGTGTTTTCGTGGATTTAGGCGGCGTGGATGGCCTGCTGCATATTTCCGATTTGAGCTGGGGCAGGATATCACATCCGTCAGAAGTGGTTAAACTCGATGAGGAGATTGAGTGCGTTGTTATTGGTGTCGATAAAGAAAATGAGAAGATTTCCCTGGGGCTGAAGCAGAAAACCACCAGTCCCTGGGAAGACATTGAGGAGCGTTATCCGATTGGAGCGAGGGTAAAGGGGACAGTTGTAAATGTTATGAACTATGGTGTGTTTGTTCGGCTCGAAGAAGGGATTGAAGGGCTGGTTCATATTAGCGAGATGAGCTGGACCAGGCGCCTGGCACATCCCAGTGAGATGCTCAATCTTGGTGACGAAACCGAGGTGGTTGTGCTGAACATCAACAAAGAAAAGCGAGAAATCTCACTTGGGTTAAAGCAGACGGAAATCAATCCATGGACGATTGCTTCTCAGAAGTATCCGGTTGGAACGATTGTTACCACGAAGGTGCGGAGTCTGACGAATTTTGGCGTATTTGTGGAGATAGAGTCAGGCATTGATGGTATGATACATATTTCAGATTTGAGCTGGACAAAGAAATTTAATCGTCCCAGCGAGATGCTGGAAAAAGGCCAGGAAGTAAAATGCGTTGTTCTTGAGGTCGATGAGCAGAAGCATCGGGTCTCGCTGGGGATAAAGCAGATGAGCGAAGACCCCTGGATTCGAGCCATTCCGGAAAAATATATTCCGGGACAAATTATCAAAGGCACCGTCACAAAGCTGACAAATTTTGGCGCATTTGTTGAACTCGAACCGGATTTAGAAGGACTGTTACACATTTCCGAACTTGCCGACCATAAGGTTGATAAGCCCAGCGATGTAGTTAAATTGGGTGATGAGGTTGAGGTTAAGATTCTAAGGATTGACCCTGAGTCGCGAAAGATAGGTTTGAGTTTGCGCAGAGCTCAATGGGCCGCCGAGGAACAGGCGGCCGAGGCCGCCCAGCAACAAACTCCAGCAGGTGTTCAGACTGTTCTTTCTGACAGTGATTTGGGCGAGATTGCAAAAACGCAAGAGAAGGCAGAGGAATCTACAGAGGATAGTGTCGAACCGGCCCAGCCGGATAAACAAGCAAGTGAAGGAGCTGTGGCTGAAAGTGATGAGGTTGAAAAGACGGAAGAGACGCACGAATCTGAAGAAGATAAGGGTGAAGAAACAGAGCAAAGTACACAGACAGATGAGCAGAGTGGGGGCGACAGCAGCGCAGAGGAGAAGAGCAAGTCTGATTCCGATAATGTATAGCGGATAGTTACAGGGCAAGCAGAGGGAGAAACTAAACGCTGTTGTTAGTCAGTCATAACCACCCGGCTAAACTACGGGGCATTTTTGACCGATACCGGAGATAAGTGTCGTTAGGTGAAGAGCCAATCGTCCTAATAACAAAAGGTGAGGTCAAAACCAAATTTTGCCCTTATAGCTGAAGTCGAAAGACTTTTTAGCCGGGCGGGAGCAAGCTATAGCGTTCGACATCACAATAAAAGACTACCTGAAAGAGATTGACGAAGCGCCGCTATTGACGATGGAACAGGAGCATTTTTTAGGCACGCTGATTGTTGAAGAAAATGATCAATGGGCCAGAGAACAATTGGTGCGGAGCAATCTCCGGCTGGTCGTTAATATTGCGAAGAAGTATGGAAGCCGAGGAATGAGTCTCGGTGACTTGATTGAGGAAGGAAATCTCGGTCTTATAAAAGCTGTTGATTACTTTGACCCAGAGCGCGGGACACGGTTCAGTACGTATGCAGCGTGGTGGATAAAGCAAAGTATCAAGCGTGCACTGCTTGAAAACGTTCAGCCGGTACACATTCCTACTTATATGGTTGCGTTGATAAATCAATGGCGGCATATTGAGGCGGAACTGGAGAGCGGACTTGGCAGAATCCCGGATGTCGAAGAGATGGCGGATATAATGAAACTTTCACCGCGAAAGGCAAAAATAATACGTCGGGTCGTCAGGATTCTTGGTTCTGGTAGAGACGCTTACAGCTATGATGACTTGGACGAAGACTGGATGCTCGAAACGACTTTGGAGGACGAAAGCGCGGGCAGGCCGGAAGACGCACTGGTTGCCACTGAAGAGAAGGCGAAGGTTTTGCACTTGCTGGACGATATCGAGCCGAGAGAAGCCAACATCCTGAGGTTACACTACGGCTTGGATGGCCGAAAGCCAATGACACTAAGAGAAATCGGCAGGAAGTTAGGCCTGACGCGAGAGAGAATTCGCCAGATTCAGCGTGATGCACTTACCAAACTCTATGAGTATATGAACGAAGAGTAACACTAAACAATAAGCTAATAAAACTTGCATTTCGTCATTTGTTTGCTAACAATACACAGTGTTAATCAAGCGAAGCGAGCATTTTAACAGTTATATTGATAGGTGTTTGGTAGAGCAGACAAATGGCAGCCGAAGAAGTTGATCTGGAAAAGTACATTCGCAGCATACCTGATTGGCCGAAGAAGGGAATTTTATTTCGTGACATCACGCCATTATTAGCTGACCGGAAGGCATTTGCAGCGGCAATAGGCGCTTTGTGCGCCGACTTTACAAAAACGGGGATTGAATATGTTGCTGCTGTGGAGGCCAGGGGCTTTATGTTCGGTGCGGCGGTTGCAAGAAAACTGGGAGTTGGTTTTGTACCCATAAGAAAGAAGGATAAGCTGCCTTTCAAAACTGAAAGTGTCACCTACAATTTGGAATACGGCACCGACACTTTAGAAGTGCATAGCGACGCCATAGAAAAAGGAGCGAATGTCTTAATGGTTGATGATTTGTTGGCGACGGGCGGAACAATGACGGCGGCGTGCGAGCTTATCGAAAAAATAGGCGGACAAATTGTGGGGATAGCATTTCTTATCGAGCTTAGCGAATTGGCCGGGCGGGGGAAATTGAGCGGATATAAGATTAAGACCGTCATCTCGTACTGACTGCTTTTTGGGCAGTGGTTTGTCACCGTTCAATTGATGGATTGATATTCTGTAAAAAATCGTTGCTCCGAGCGTCGGTCCCTGGCAGCTTTCGTTAGCCCCTTATCGGCAAAAATCTTAGATTATTTTTCAGCGACAACTATTTTAGGCGACAGAAAAATTTGCCGCACCACACCGTTTGATGACAGTTCTACCGCCGTTTTTCCAGCCGCTAATTCTCTACTTTATCGCCTCCCCTATCGCCCCATTTTCGCTTACTTCAGTCAGTTTCACCCTCACCAGCTCATTTTTTTTCAGTTTTTTCCGCGTTTTTTCAAGGCAGACCGTAAAATATCTTTCGCTTCGCCCGCATATCGCCCCGTTACTATTTTCCAGAAGCACCGTAGCTGTTTCACTGATAAATTTTTGGCGAAACTTTTTGCCCAGCGTAACGTCTAAATTATGCAGTATTTTTGACCGCTCTTTTATAACCCTATTATCTACAGCGTCTTGCATCGTTGCTGCTGCGGTGCCTTTACGTGGCGAAAAGCTGAAAACGTGCATTTTTGCAAAGTCGACCTCTTTTGCCACATCCACTGTTTGCTGAAAGTCAGCGTCCGTTTCACCGGGGAAGCCGACTATGACGTCGGTGGTTATGGCGGGTCTGTCCAGCCGTGATTTGATTAGTTCAACAGCCCCCATAAATTCGTCGATTTCGTATTGCCGGCGCATCTTTTTCAGTATTTTGTTCGAGCCGGACTGAGACGATAAGTGCAGATGTGGCATAATGTTACGATATTTGCAGAAAGTACCGAGCAGTCGCGGCGTTACATCGGTCGGCTCCAGCGAGCTCAGTCTTATCCTTGCCAGGTCAGGGATTTTGGCCATTTTTTCGAGCAAATCGGCTAATTTGTCGTTTCGCGGCCCATCCCAGTTTTTTTGCCTGACGCTTGTTTGGCCGTAAGCACCGAGAAACACTCCTGTTACGACAATTTCCTTATGGCCTGCTTTTACAAGTGCGTGGGCCTCTTGCAGGGCCACTTCGGCTGGCTTGCTGCGAACATTAGGCCGTGTATGGGGTATGATACAATAGCTGCAGTATCCGTCGCAGCCGTCTTGAATTTTTAGAAAAGCCCTGGTTTGGCCCTTGAATGCTGTTAATTGCGTAAGCTGCGGTTGGTTAACAAGCTTATTTTTGCGCTTGATTTTAGTAGCGTTTTTTGTTCTAATAGTATTTGAATATGGGTGCAGATGCTGGGCAGCAGCTTTGCCGTTGACTATCCGGCTCAATGTGGTGGCGAGCTCATCTTGGCTCCTGATGAGACGGACATTTTCACCCGGATTGTTTAGTTCGCCGATTTGCACGGTCGGCAGACAGCCGGAAACAACCACGACAGCTTCCGGGCTTAGTTTTTGTGCTTTTCGGATGTACTGTCGGCTCTTAGCTGATGCGGTGTGGGTAACGCAGCAGGTGTTGACAACAACCAAATCGGGCTTGCCGGTAGTTTCGACCTGGTGTAGTCCGAGTCGCTCAAGCAGCTCCCGAATCTGCTGGCTTTCGTATTGATTGACTTTGCAGCCAAGAGTATTTATGGCAAAAGTCTTCATAATATGATATAATTTACAGTTGTTGAAGCGAACTGGCAAGATTATTCAGACCAGGTTTGGACCGTGGGCAGGAGGTCCGTTATGATGTCAAAATTCAATGCAGTTTGGGCGATAGATTTAGGCAATAATTCTCTAAAGGCACTGCATCTAAACATTGAGGGCGAGGTTGTCGAAGTTATCGGGTTCGACAATATTGAGCACGGCAAAATTCTTACCGATAGCAGTGTAACAGCAGTGGAAAGAGACGAGTTGATTGCCTTGAGTTTGCGCCGGTTTGTCAAGCAGAACAATTTGGGTGGAGATGATATAGTTGTTTCTGTGCCGAGCCAGAACAGTTTTGCGCGGTTCGTGAATCTGCCGCCTGTTGACTCGAAGCGTATTCCTGAAATCGTCAGGTTCGAGGCCGCTCAGCAGATTCCTTTTGATATTGACGATGTGCAATGGGACTGGCAGTTGATGACGGGACCCGAAAGTCCCGAAAACAAGGTTGGTATTTTTGCCATAAAGAATGACGTGGTCATCTCGGCGTTGGAGTATTTTGGCATAGAAAATATAACGGTCAGCTACGTTCAGATGGCGCCTATGGCATTGTATAATTATATGTTGTATGACCGTCCCGATTTAATTAGTTCCGAGAATCAGGGAGTCATTGTTCTTGACATAGGCGCGGAAAACAGCGACCTGGTTGTCTGCACGAAGTCAACAGTTTGGCAGAGAAGTATTCCTATGGGAGGTAATGCCTTTACGAGGGCGATAGCGAATGCGTTTAAGCTCAATTTCGAAAGGGCTGAAAAGCTGAAACGTACTGCGCCAATGAGCAAATATGCCCGGCAGATATTCCAGGCGATGAGACCGGTTTTCACGGATTTGGCCTCTGAAATCCAGCGTTCGCTGGGCTTTTACAGCAGTTCCAATCCCAGTACTAAATTGGTCAGGGCCGTTGCTTTTGGCGGAGGGACGAAGATGCGTGGCCTGCTCAAGTACCTGAGGCAGACATTGCAAATGCCTATCGAAAGGCCTGATTCGTTTAAGAACCTCGCGATAGGTTCGGGTGTCTCAACGGCGAAATTCCATGAGAATGTTTCAGATTTCGGTATTGTTTATGGCCTTGCTTTGCAGGGTTTAGGGCTGGCCAAGATACAAAGTAACCTTCTGCCGCGCAGTATTGCGCGGTCAATGGTGTGGGCAGCTAAAGCCAAGTACTTTACTGCTGCAGCGTGTGTGCTGCTTCTGGTTTCAGTTATGAGTTTTGGGCGAACGCTTTTCGACAAAGCCGGTTACGGTAAGCACGAAACAGATCGAACCAAAATCACTGATGTTATCACCACAGGCAACAAAGCCATAAGCAGACTCAAAACCGTAAAAGCTAAGGGTGCAGACTCGAAAGCGAGGATACAAAAAGCGTTTGAACCTTTTAAGTATCGTGATGTGATACCACTGTTGTATCAGACTGTATTGTCGCAGTTGCCGAGCGAGAAAAACTGTTCCGAGCGGAGACAAAAGCAGCTTTACAGTGCTTTTGCTGCCGGTAACGTAGAAACGGTTTTGCAGACGCCCCGCAAAGAGCGAAAGCAGATATTTGTAACGAGTATGTCAGTTCGCTTTGTAGAAGATGTTGAGGCGGCGGGCTTTGGTGCCACAAGTTTGCAGAGCGGGGTGAGTAGAAAAAAGGAAGGTAGAAAAGCGGGTGAATTGGATGAAAGGGCTTTACAGGAGTTGGGGATGTTTGGGCGTGGACCAGGCGCTGAGTATCAGAAAACGTTTTATCTTAAGGCGGGTGCGGAAGGTGACGTCTCAGAGGAAGCGAAGCCTGGATTTGTGGTAACTATGACAGGGTATAGTCCCTATAGAAACCTGGGTGAATTGATGGACCCCGCCCATGTGAAGGACCATCCAAACAGATGGGGAGTTATTACTCGACTGATGCATCTTGATGATATTGTTGATGGGAACAGTCCGTTTGAGTTATATAATAAAACCAAACTTGAGCATTTTAAGTTGGAAATAAAACCTATAGACATAGATGCTGAAATGCTTCTAGGGATAGGTGTTGTGGGTATGAAGCGTGCTGAAAGTGGAGAGCAGGTTTTGATTGACCCTATGACAAAGGAGACTGTCAGTAAGGTTGCTGAGCTGGACGAGCAAGGGAAAAGAAAGCTGAACGGATTAGGCAACGTTGTTTACGAGGTCAATGACCATTGGTTTACGCTGAATGCGAAATTTGTCTGGAAAGATGCGCCTAAACAGACTGTTGAAAAGACTGCGACCCCCACAGTGAAGCGTGTGGAAGTTGGATGGGGGGAAGGGGAGAAAACGGGCGCCAAAAAAGCCCCAAAATAAAAATAGTTTGGCGAGTTAAAAATGGATATTTCGAGATTTAAAGATGTTATACGGAGTGTTTTTAAGAATTATTCATCGCTGTTGGTGCCGGTGGTGATAGGGCTGGTTGCTTTGCTTGTTTTTGTACCTACCCAATTAATGAGCAGCAAGCTCAAGAAGCGGATAGTAGATGAAAGTATTATGAATAGGGGCAGGAAAATTCAGCGTTTAAGGCAAAGCGCCCACTCCCGCTATCAATATAAAGAGGAGCAAAAGTATCAGCAAGCTTACGAAAAGGATGCCAACGGGATAGACCTTTTAACCAAACAAAGCACTCAAAGGGAGTTATTAAGCTATGAGATATTTCCTGAGCCGAAAGATGTCTCTGCATTTATTTTCGAGGATTTTGGTAAGCAGTACCGCGAGGTGGTACGCGGGCTGCTTGCTCGTGTAAACGCCCGTGATTGTCCCACAGATGCCGAGTTAGACAGGGGTTTGGAAGGATTGCCAATGTCCTCTCATGCGGCTCGGCTAAGTGGTAAAGGAACGTCACATTCGAAGCTCAGGGAGGCGAGAACTACGATAGTAGATGTTCTTTGCCGAGAGAAAGCGGAATCAGCTTCTGTTTATGCGAATCCATCCGGTCTGAGCGGATATAAATTCTGGGAAGAATACGAACCGACCAGTTGGGCGGACGCTGTTAAGGATTGCTGGTATTGGCAATTAAGTTACTGGATTATCGAAGATATTATCGATACTATTGATACTTTGAACTCTAACTCTGGGTCGAACAGTGTGTTAACATCGCCGGTCAAACAGCTTGTGAGCGTCAGTTTCCCCACGAGCAGCACAAAACTGGCGGCCAGGGTTAGAGCCAGGTCCGCGGAAAAAGCGGCAGGTGAAAAGCCAAAATATGTTATTTCGGTTAAAGATGTGCTTACAAAGCCCTGCACGGGAAGGTTGTCCAATAAAGATATTGATGTTGTGCATTTTAACGTTATTGTTGTGGTTAGTACGAGGGCGATTTTTCCGTTTATGCAGCAGATTTGCAGCGCCAAGCGGCATAAATTCAGGGGTTGGGACGGCGAGGCGCAAGAGCAGCTCTTCAGGCATAATCAGATAACGATTTTAGAAAGTAAGATTGAGTCGATAGACCAAGAAGATAGTGCTCACGAGCTGTATCGTTATGGCGAAGATGCTGTGGTAGAATTGAATTTAATTTGTGAATATGTCTTTGACAAAGCCGGCTACGATAAAGTTAAGCCAAAAGCCGTCAAAGAATCTATTAAAGAATCACTGAAGAAGTTAGCAGATGAAGAGGCAAAAGCAGAAAGAATGAAAATGAGGAAAGAAAGAAAGAAGGCAATAACCGGAGGCAAAGCCGAAACAGGAAAGAAAACCAAGAGAACTTTGCCGGAGATACCTTAATTGCTTCTTTTTCTGCAAACTCGGCGGTAAATGATTTTGTTCATAATATTCGAAGCGGGAATTTTGAATGAGTAAAAAAGGCAGCAATTTTTTTGAAGAACATATTGAAAAGGTTGTTTTAATCGTTGTAGGATTTGTGTGTCTGTGGCTTTTCGTTACACATGCCCTTTTCAGTCCCAACAAAGTTCTATACGATAATAAGAAGCTTAGCCCCGGCAAGATTGATGTTCACATAAGGCATCAGTCTGAGATTTTGGAGTACGAGAAGCTGAACAGCAAGCCTGAGCCGAAACCTCTATATGAGCCAAAGCGTGGTGAATTCATTGCTATGCTGGACTCGTCGATACGGGATGTTGACATTAGCGTCCTTTGGCCACTGCCTGGTTGCAGTTCCACGCCCTTAAGTGATAATAGAAGATATCATCTTCCACAGGTTAGTAAAATCGGCAAGGCATCGGTCGAGCGCATCAGAGCAGTGGCTTATGTGCCTACAAAAGAGATTAGCAGGGAAAACCTTTATAGCAGAGACAATTCTGAGCCTAATGATATAGATTTTGTTACTGTAGAATCGACGATTGATATTGCCGGCTTGTCAAATAATTTTCACCAAAGTTTTGCCGGCGAAAATGTTTCAAAAGAATGGCGTGACCCGTGCCTTGCGAATCCGGTTTTTGCCGCTGTGCAGTTGCAAAGACAAGAACTGCTTGCCGATGGCAGTTCGAGTGATTGGCAGACTGTGCCCCGAACCAGGATTGACCACCACGAAGAAATGTTTGAAATTATAGAAGAGGCAGAGGAACTGCCTCCCGGCGGGGTAAAGGTGCGTCTGCTTAACTTTGATAACAGGCAAGCGATGATGAATTTATTGCAGCCGGAGGCTTATAGGATTGCCTCTGCAGAAGAAGAATGGTTTCCTCCTACCGTGCATAAGAAATATGCGAAGTACCAAAAAGAAGCAGAAGTGCAGGAGAAGCGTGAAGCCAAGGAGGCGGAAAAGAAGAAGCGTGAGCAGGAGCGTGAAAAACTACGCGAAGGACGTCTCGGCGCAAGGTCCAGAACAATGCTTAATCCGGGAAGGATTGGCAGAAGTTACGACGACGAAGATTCCAGAAGTACACGAGGGTCTTTTGGTAGCGCAAGAGCGCTACGTGAGGATAGAGGACTGAGAAGAAGACGCCCGATAACGGAGCGTAGGAGTGAGAAGTTTGAGACCAAGAAAAAAACTCCGGAAAAAACTAAAAAGGTTGTAAAGGTAACATCGATGAGTGATTTCTATGATGAATACAATAAGCTTTTGATTACCGAAACGACGGATATTGCCAAGATGCGTGAGCCACTGGCGTTCTGGGCGCACGATGATACCGTTGAGCCGGGCAGGAGCTATCGATACAGGGTCCGGTTAGGGGTTTTTAATCCAATAGCTGGAACGGACCAGGTCTGCGAGCAAGATAGGTTACAGAAGAACAATGTTATCTTATGGAGCAATTTTTCTGACGAAACGGAAACTGTAAAAATCCCGGCAAAGCTGTACTTCTTCCCGCACAGGATACAGGAGGCTGCTGAGATTGTATGGGTTAAAGTCTGCCGGTATGCTTTGGGTTACTGGTACAGTGAGGACTTTAGAGTCAAGCAGGGAGAAGTTATAGGTAAGGTCGAGGTTGTTAAGTCGGAAGAGGTAGATTTAGAAAGCGTTGAGCAGAAAGAGAAGAAGGTGAGTGTTACAATACCCGAAACGGTTGATTATTCTACCGGAGCGATTTACGTGGATGCTGTGCTTGTGAATAATTGGGCCGGTGGAAAGAATATGCGTGCCAGGCGTTATTATAATATGCTTTACAGTTTTGACGGCGCCAATATAGAGCATATGCCTATTGACCGAAGTTATTGGGGCCGGGAACTGCAAACTAAGTTTAGTGAAATCGAAGAGTTCGAAAAAAAGCAGAAAAAACCTTTGCGAGATTGGGGCGCCAGGCCAACCGAGCGCAAACGCGTTTCAAAAGCCACTAAAGGCAAAGCCGGGGAGGAGGAAACAGGGAGGCGAGACAGAGACAGAGACAGAGGAGAAATGGAAGCATTTCAGAAGATGCTGCAGAAGAGGAGGGGCGGGCGTTAATTGGTCCCGAATGCCGGTTTAAGCGAGCGCATATAAGAAGTGCTGCCCGAATTAGTTAAGTCTCTTGCTCACAATCGGCTGTCACGATAAACTCACCTGTGGTGTCAAGTCTTCAATATCTTCACAGGATTGACCATGCGCAATGGTTCTGATTTGCCCATCGTCGGAGGCATGTTTGGTTTGGGTCGAGTTTCTAATCGGTGCAGAAACAATCACATCAGGAAGTTCCAACGGAGCGGACACAGTAAGCAGCCCAATCTCACAAGAAAAACAGTCTTAAATCCGCGCGAAAGCTGTTAGCAAAGATTTTACATAAGTTTTACTTTGTGCTGACGCTCTGATGATTGAGAATAGTAATATCCGAACATTTCGAAAGGAAAGTTGAAGTGAAGGCGTCAGAGAAGTTTTCGTTAGTAGTTGTTTTGTTAGTTCTTTTTGCAAGCCAGGCGTGTGAGGCCCAATCCGTGAGGCCAAGAGAGAGTCGTCACGATGAACGGTTGGCCTACGCCAGGTCTCTTGCCGAGCAGGGGAAAATAGATAAAGCAGTGCAGCAGTACCAGATGTACTATGCAGATAATCCCGAAAAGCACTTGGCGCTGCTTTGGATTTCAGAACTGTATGCCGCCAACCGGCACATTGCGGAGGCTATTGAATTTGAGGAAAAGTTTCTTGTAAGTGGCGATGAGTACCTGACCAAGGGTGCGCATTTTGAAGATCACTATAACAGACTTCTTCGGCTGTGGGAGAATGCGGGGTGCAATGAGGCAGCCCGAGACCATTACCTTGTGATGCTTGAAGCAGCAGGTGCAAAACCCGCTGAAGTGATTGTGGCACGGCTGATGCTTGGCAATGTTGAAGACCGGGCTAAAAACATTGCTGGTGCACGGGAGCATTATCTGGCGACATTAGAAATGGTTTCGCCGGCGGAGGGTAAGTTTCAAAAGGTGGTGAATCATGTTTTGCTGCGTGAGTTTGTGCAAAAACGCTGGCTTGATGATGCTTTGACGGCTTACCGGAATTGGCCTGATTACGGGTATGTGACGCAGTTGGGCGAATGGCTCAGGCGCGAGGGACGCGGCTTTGAGATGCTGGAGTTGTACGAGGATTACCTTATTTCTAAACGGGGTGAAATCACGGAAGCGGCGCGCGGGCCACATTGGGACGGCTATCACGGCCGTCATGGTTTGGCAGGGCGAGTTATTGATGAGCTGGTGTCGCTGGGTCAAGGCGACTCGCTTATAAAGGAACTTGGAGTCGCAATTGCGGAGCAACCCAACAATGCCGAGTTGTATAAAAACCTTGGGCATTTGTTTTTCAAGATGAAGCGCTACGAAGAAGGACTGGGCGAGCTTGAGAATTATTCGGCAGTTTTGGAGAGGCCTTTAGTAAGCGACTACCAGTGGATTGGCGGTCTTTGCGAAGGGGCGGGAATGATTAACAAAGCCGTCGACTTTTATGAGAAAGCACGCGACACAGAAATAACGGACGAGGAAGTACGCAGGGATCTTATGGTGTCTGCAAGGTACATTCCAATGGAAGAGCGTAAGGCGGATTTCAAGGCCCGCATCATCAAATCGTTGGGCGACCTTTACTTGAAGCAAGAACGATGGGCCGATGCGGAAGAATGTTTTAAGGAGATTGTGGATTTGGACCCGAGGTGGGGCAGGGAGGAAGTTCAGACGACGCTGGCGACGATTTGGGAACGGATGGGAAAAGAGAACGCGTTTGTTGAGGACTTGAAAAACGAGGTTGCCAAGGACCCGTGCGATGTGAAGTTGAGGGTCAGGTATGCAGAAACACTTTCGAGAGCAGGAAAGCCAAAGGAATCGATTGAGGAATATGAGCAAGCGGTGGAGTTAGCACCGGAGGATTTGTCGGTTCGGTTGAAGCTGGCAGAAGCGTTAGCTAGGAGCAAGCAAAATGAGAAAGCTATTGCCGAGTATAAGCAGGTATTCTATGCGGCGTGCCAAAAGGGGAAAGATGAGTTTCGGCGGGGCAAAGGTGGAGATGAGACTGAGCCCTGGCGGGTTTTGCACAGACTAGCTGGGTTCTGTGAGCGGGCCGGTGAAAAAGACAAGCTGTTGGAAATCTACGAAGAAGCGCTTAAGCTGATGGATTCGCCCGATACCAAATGGAAGCCGGAGCCGTATGCAAAAGAGAGAATTCTCAGAAATATGGTCGATATACTTGAGGAAAAGCGCGAGTATGGCAGTATTATCGATTTGTGTCTGGCGTACCGCGGGGAGCTGAAAGACCGTGCCAGACGTTTCATCCAGCGTTGCTTCAGATGCGTTGATTCGGTCAAACCATTTGTGGCAGAGCTGCAAGAAGAGACAAGAGCAGAGCCTAACGACCACTGGGGGCGTTTTATTCTTGGGGATATGCTGGTTGCGGAAAACCGCGAAGATAAAGCTGTAAGAGTTTACAAGAAGCTCCTGACGGATGTTTCTGTTGGGAGCAGAATACATCAGAATCTTGGATACGTCTTTGAGCGTATGAAGCAGTATGATGTGGCTGTAGAGACCTGGAAGAAAGAATTGGCGAACACGGAAAAGGGGAGCAAGGCTTACGGGCGCTGGCTTGGACGGATCGGAGATACATATCTCAGGCTCGGGGACAGGGAAAAAGCGGCTGAGTCTTACCGGAAAGCGATAAGCTGCGATTCTTCCGAAGCAGGGTATCAACTGGGTCTTTTCAAAGCGACCGATGGGAAAGAAGGCATCAGCAAGCTCGACACGGCGGTGGTGAAACCGGCTGAGGCGGTTGAAGATTTGGGTACTATGCGGAGGCGTGCGGCGTTACTGCTGGAGCACAAGAAGGATTATGTCGAGTCGATTAAGGCATATGAACAGATTCTGGAACGAGCCCCAACAGATATTGAAAGCATGGTTCGTCTGGGCGAGGCGTACGAGAAGCTCGGCAAGGCCAACGATGCGGTCGGCCTCTATGAAAAGGCACTGAGGATGCGGGCTTGGTCCCGCGGTTCGGATTATGGCGCGTATGGTAATCTGGAGCGGATTTACAGGCAGAGGGGGGAGGACAAGAAGTTGATTGGGCTTTTCACCACTCGCGGCGACTACAATGGATTAAAGCATTTCTACAGAAATCGCAAAGAGCCGGAGAAGTACCACGAATATCTTGTGTCGCGGTCGAAGCAGAAACCTGGGGAGATAAAGCTTCGTTTCTACCTGGGCCGAAGTTACCTTGACCGAAAGGAAATGTCCGAGGCACGGGAGATATTTGAGAAGTTGAGGCTTGAGTTAGTTGGTGATGACGGCAAGGTCAGCGATGAAAGGAATGCGATACAATTAGCCGAAGCTTTTGAAAGACTTGGTGACTTTAAACACGGATTGGAGATTCTGCTCGGAAGCGATTACGAGAATGCTCCTGCTCGAGGCGGGCGTGTAGGGCCGGTGCTTATGCGGCTTTATGCTAAGGTGGGTCGATTTGATAAGGCACTTGAGGTTTGCCGTATTAGACTGAAGCAAGACCCCAGGGGGCATCAGACAGTAAACATTGCAGAGCAGATTACGGAAGTTTCACGCAACTGTACCAGAGGGCCGAAGTTACTGGACACTTTTCTTGAGGAAGTCAAGGCCGATATGCAGCAGCACCAGTATCGACGTTTTAGCGGTGCTGTTAAAGCGTATTTGGCGGCACATCCTGCAGAGCAAGACAGTGGAGATGCCGGGGTTGACCCAGTGGCTTTGTTAAGATATGGGCGGAGGGTCGAGGTTCCAAAAAATTGCCGGAGCTTCGCAGAGTTTCTTGAGAAGCTGGCCGTGCAGGCCGACACCGTTGCGACCCAGTCATTTATGGGGCGATACGGGCAGAAGAGGAAACCTCCTGGCATACAGATGGAGAACGCTTCGGCATTTGAGGTATTGGCTGCAGTGCTCAATGGTACAAATATCCCTATGGAAATGACTCAGGATGGGCACTGGGGGTTCTGTGAAAGTGGAGATAAAAGCAGGAAGATCTGCTACGGGGGGTCTGGTGGATTGATTTGCCGATTTGACGGTTTCAATCGGCGAGCTGACCGGCCGCATGTTTGGCTGCTCGGCAGGGTTATGTTTGAACCAGTGGTCAAACGGCACATAGCGTCAATTCAGTCGTTGTTTATGGTGCTCGAGGTGATTGATGACAGAGGCAGGCAGGTGCCGATACCCAAAGAGGAAGGACGCTGGGGCTATTCAGGTCAGATTGAAGTACTCCTTGGCAAGCAGAATCCACCGGCCAGAAGTGTCACGAAGTTGCGAGTTAAGACTGCAGTGGTTGTGTGTACAAAGTGGGTGACATTTACTGTGGAACGGCTGGACCACACCGAACCTATCGTGCTGGAAAAGGATGGAGTGAAGGTTCAAATTAAGCCTATTAGAGAGGTCAAGTGGGACAGGGAATCTCGCTGGGAGATACCGATTGATGTCCGGAGGAAGGATATCGAACTGAATGCGGAAGGCAAATTGGCAGTTGAGCTAAAAGACCAATTCTGCTTTGTTAACAAAGATGGCGAAAAACTACAAACACACTGGGGTGGTTTTTTTTCTTCAGGTGGTCATTCGGAAGTTAAGCTTCGTCCGGAGATTGGTACTTTTGACCCTGCGACTACATCTTTATTCATAAAAGAGCCGGCGGCCATCGAGATTGTGCCCTTCGAATTGACATTCCACAATATACCGATTATTGATAGATAACAAAAAACGCCGTCCGGGGACAACAAAAAGACGGCGTTATGGTTTAAGTCGCTGCAAAGCAGAGGGTTAGGTTGTTTGTTGCACAGCTTTGGGCAAATAAAAGCTTGCAAATTCCATCTCTTAAACTTACACTCACCGTTTCTGTTTGTTTTTGAAAGGGTTGATAAATGAAGAGTGACATAGCCGATTTATCGCTGGCGGCTGAAGGAAAGAAACGAATTCTGTGGGCTGATAAAGATATGCCTGTTCTGGCGGCGATTCGCCAAAGGTTTGCCGGGGTCAAGCCGTTGAAGGGCAAAGACGTTTCGGCTTGTTTGCATATAACCGCTGAGACGGCTAATCTGGCGCGGACATTAAAAGCGGGCGGGGCAAATGTTGCTCTCTGCGCATCTAATCCGCTAAGCACGCAGGACGATGTTGCCGCTTCACTGGTGAAAGATTTTGGGATACCTGTCTTTGCAATCTGCGGCGAAAATCGCAGGACTTACTACAAACACGTCAATGCGGCAATTGACCATAAGCCGGTCATTACATTTGACGATGGTGCTGATTTGGTGAACGAATTACATACTCGCAGAAAGAAGGAGGCCCACCGGATTATTGCGAGTATGGAAGAGACTACGACCGGGGTTATTCGTCTGCGGGCGATGGCAAATGCCGGCTTGTTGAAGTTTCCGGTTATTGCCGTAAATGACGCTGCGACCAAGCACCTTTTCGACAATCGTTATGGCACGGGCCAGTCAACAGTCGATGGTATCATTCGAGCGACCGATTTTCTGATGGGCGGCAAGAAGATTGTCGCGGCCGGGTACGGCTGGTGCGGTCGCGGCTTTGCTATGCGAGCAAGAGGGATGGGGGCGATTGTTATCATTACGGAAGTTGACGCAATCAAGGCGCTTGAAGCGGCTATGGACGGCTTCGAGGTTATGCCAATGGCGCAGGCGGCAAAGGTAGGCGAACTATTTGTAACGCTTACCGGCAATAAAAACGTTATACGAGCTGAGCACTTCCGGGCGATGAAAGACAGGGCGGTTGTGGCAAACAGCGGGCATTTCAATGTTGAAATAGATATACCGGCTTTGAAGAAGATAAGCAAAAAGGTGAACCGTAACGTTCGCAACCATGTGGATGAATATGTCCTCAGAAATAACAAGCGGATTTATCTTCTTGCTGAGGGGCGATTAATTAATCTTGCAGCCGCTGAGGGGCATCCTGCAAGTGTTATGGATATGAGCTTTGCGACACAGGCGCTGGAGTCTGAATATGTGATAAGAAAACAGGGCAAACTTGCTGTTGCAGTCCATGATGTCCCTATCAAGATAGAACAGCAGGTGAGCAGACTAAAACTGAAATCAATGTCGATTGGAATAGATAAACTTACGCCGGAACAGGTTAAGTATCTTGCCAGCAGTGGTGAAGGGACATAACCTGACTCGTATTGTGTGTTTCTTTTTTCGCGATGCGCATCACGCCCAGCGGGGTGAGGCTTATGAATGATAAAAAGATGGAAAAGGCGCCTAAAGTGGCGCCGAAGTCTTTTATGACTGTTGGCCCTGTCCTGCACTATAGTCATAAGAATGTTCAGAGATGTTGGCTGCTTGCTGTTGCGGTTTTTGCGCTGAGTTGTCTTTTCTGGTCGAAGATAGTGACGGGCTTATTCTGGTCGTTCGGCTTTCAGACCGTGGTTTCTCCCGAGCTTTGGCGTTTGAGCCGGTTTGTAACGGGCGGTGTCAGTATATTTGAATACCCCTGGCAGATTTTTGTTTTGGGGCTGCTTATGGGTATTTTGGCAATTGTGCCGGTGCTGGTATCGCAGCTTATGAGCTTCCGGTATAGTTTGCTTTTTATATTGGCGGTGTTTTTTTTAGCGAATTTGCCGGGCTTTGCGATTTGCATTTTGATAAGTTGTGTTGCGGCGGCGTGTCGTCCGCTTCGTTTTCGGTCTCGTTTTATTGCGATAGCATTGTGTACGGCTCCGCAGCTTATTTATTGGGGATATTTCGGCGGTGCAAGGGGAGGAGACCCTGTTGAATGGGGATTTTCTTTTACACCCTGGATTTGTGCTTGGCTTGTTGGTTTGGGCATAGCGGGATTGGTTCTCGGTATAGGGCATTTTACGCGTTATCGGCCGGGGCTGGTCTGGGCCTTTACTTCCGGTTTTCTTTTGGTGGCTGTCATAACTTTTGAAATAAAAATAGGTTTTGATGAACTGGACTATCAACTCTATGTAGCCAAGAATAATCCCGAACAAGCGAGCGAATTTCACGGCCGCAGTATAACAGAAGCTCTGGATGAAACGATTACGAATCCTGCTGTGAGAGGGTACTTGGCGGTCTTCTATCCTACCGAACCGATACTGCTTCGTGCGGAATTGAAAAGGAAAATTCAAACTCAGTTGAGATTGGACCGTTGGCCAAGCTGGTTTATAGTACCACCTGAGCTAATGTACCAGGATAAAAAACGATGGCTTTTCGAACAGTACGATTCGTTTATAAAGCGCCGTCCCCAAAGCGGTCGCATGCCTATGGTGCTTTACTACAAAGCACTTCTAAGTGAATATAGCCCGGATATTAATACGTTGGGGCGAAAAGAGATATTACATTTTTACGATGATTACCCGTATGAGAGGTCGCGAGAGATATGGTGGTCGCTGTACATAAATTTTGGCGGTGCCCCGGAGTCACTCGAGGCACGATGGCGAATTGCCAGGCATTGGGCTGGTCGGGGTGAATTTGAGCAGGCCGATAAGCTTCTTGCGGAGGCGCAAACGATGACGACCGAGCGATTGAAACTGCTCGAGAGGCAACAGGCACAAAATGATACGTTCTTTAGCCCATTTCGTCCGCCGGCTGATTCAGCAATGACAATATCTAAACTAACCGAATTACAGCGAAGATTAAATCAATTGCGCAGTCTTATAGGGTTGGAAAATCGAACCGGCAAGCCGGCGTCGTCCGAGCGTTTGGCAAGATTTGTTATACTAAACCCACACGCTTTCAATTATGACCGGTACCTCGATGAATTGCTGGGGGAAATAGGCGATAGCGACCCTCTCCGTGACAATATCCTTTTGGCTAAAGCAAAACTTATTGCCGATGAGCAACTGCAGACTGAAAAGTTAACTCAGCTGCACGAGCAGTTCAAAGGTAAGGACGGTGGGATAGAAGCGCTTTATGAATCGGCCCTTTTAAAAAAGAATTTGTGGCACCGGCAGAGTGAATTAAATTCGGAGCAGAGGGGAAAAACTCTTGCAGAGATGCGAGCGATTCTGACGAGTTTTATCGATTTGTATCCGGACAGCATCTTTGTGGAGCAGGCTAAAAAGCTCTTGAGCAATCTACCGGCGGTTAAATAGTAGGTGATACTGTTTTTTGGTTTGGTTTTAATCTGCTGAGTTTGACGGTGATTGGCGAAGGAACATATAGTTTCGGATTGTTCCTGTGGGTTTTTCTCCGGCAGACTTATTGTTTTTGCCCGGTATAACAGCGAGCGGGGGGGATTTGGGTTGACTTTTCTGAAAATTATGCTATCATAAAGGCCGATAATTAAGCGGTTTTCGTGGCCTTTTGAGTCTTTTTATGGCAGATGATTGAGCTTGCCCGCCAGAAGAACATAACAGAGCAGTGGCCCTTATCGAAGCTTCTTACCATTAAGGCCGAACCGGATACCTGGGGTTTAAATAGATGGAAACCTCTGATACAGACGCTCGAAAAATTTTGCTGGTAGGCGATATCGACAGGGCGTTTTCGGATGCCGATGGCGTCCGACGGCTTCCCTGCGAAATCTACGCGAATATACCTGATGCAATCGATGCTGCAGCGAAGAACAGCTTTGCAGCAATCGCTGTTGTAATGTCCGGCTTGTCGGGCAAATTAAATTCGGCCCTGAGGGCATTAAGGCAGGAAAATTGCGATGCGAAGATTGTTCTTCTGGTGCAAATGTATGAAGAGCCGGAAGCGATGCAATTGGTTTGTTTGGCGTCGGACGGTGCAAGTGTTGCGGACGATTATTTGATTTGTCCGATTCAGGCAAATAGATTTTACGAGTCCATTATGCCGGTCCAGGGTCAGCGGACAGCCGAAGCGCTTGTACCTGTCGCCATCGATGCAGCAAGAGCAATGAAAATGAAGCAGCTTGAGGAGTTGGCTATCACCGATGACTTGACCGGCCTGAAGAACAGAAGGTATATGTGGGAATTTTGCAGGCAAATCATTGAGCGTGCCAGGCGAGAAGACAGGCAGGCGACGCTGCTGATTTTCGATATTGATAACTTCAAGCATTACAATGATGTTTACGGTCATTTAGCGGGAGACGAAGTTCTGAAACAAGCTGCTGTTCTGATGCGTCGCTGCTGCCGACAGCACGATGCTGTCGGCAGAATTGGTGGCGATGAATTTGCAGTGGTTTTCTGGGATGACCCGCGAAGAAGATCTGTTGACTTACAAGCCGAGAGACGCTCAACGACCGCTGACCATCCTAAAGAAGCCATTTTCATAGCAGAGCGATTTAGAAAAGAGTTACAGAACGCCGAACTGCATTTGTTGGGTCCTGAAGGCAAAGGGGTCTTGACGATAAGCGGAGGGCTGGCGAGCTTCCCACGAGATGGCTCAGCGATAGAGGCGCTTTTTAAGCAGGCGGACAAAGCACTTTTGGAGGCCAAGCGCAGCGGGAAAAACAGAATCTACCTGGTTGGTAAACCTAATAGCGATATCGCCGACATCGGATGATAATCAGGGGTTGGTTTATAAGCCAGAGGCAAAATCCGCTACCGGTCATAACCAAGCACAAGCGTCTCGGTTGGACCAAGCAGTTTATAGCGTATTCCTCGCCAGCAGATAGTTCTTCCAAAGGCCGATGAAATAATAAAAATCAACAGCAGCAGCGACCATAACCACGAGAAAAGGATGTCAGCGGTTGAGGCGGCCTTCATTTTCGGCAAATCTTTTTCAAGCAATTTGCCAATCATCTTCTGTCGCAGTATTGCTCTGACCAACTGACCTGCGAAAAAACAGATGGGTACAGCAGCAAAGAGGAGCAGGCGTTCTTTTGCGGTCATAGCGACATAGAGTGTCAGGACTGCTCCGGCCCACAGCCCCAGTACTGTGTACAAGCTGCTGCCTAATCCGAACCACCAGGTCCTTGGTGCGCCTATGCGGGTAATCAGGAATTGTCTCCGGCCAAATTCAAAAAGCTCCGGCCAGGTTGTGGATTCGTGCGAACCTACTAAACAGGCAGGAACGAAAGCCACCTTCAAACCGGCTTTTTTGACGGCATAGCTTAACGATAAGTCATCGCTCAGGACTTTTGGCCAGATTTTGTCGAGACCCACCTTGCGAAAGACGTCCACACGGATAGCCATAGAGCCGCCCCAGGCTTGATTGAAAATGGTGTTGCCAAGCAATTGGGCGATTTTGGCGTTCACTGCCGATAAAGCCAGGGTGGCAAAATTGTTTTTTTTAGGTATAAACCAACGATAGCCGCTGGCAGCACCGGTTTTGGCTTGCCTGAGAGGATAAACTATGTGACTTAGCCAGTCGCTGCGCACGCAAACATCCGAGTCGGCAAATGCCAGAACCTCGACATCATCACCAATTCTCTCGTAGCAGTAGAGTAGATTGTGAATTTTTTGGCTGCAAGATTGTCCTTGACCTGCAATAAAAACTTGTACCTCTTGGGCCTTTGAGCTTTGGCTTAGTTGGTTTTTCAATTTGCACAATTCGCTATAGGCCGGGTCTGATTGTTCGGCAACCACAAACCACAGCAGATAGTTTTTGTAGTCCTGATTAAAAAAGGAGCTGATATTTTTTTGGAAGTCTGAATCCAGGCCCTTACACGGCACAATCAGAGCCGTGCAAGGCCGATAGAATAAACGCTGCTTTTTGTACTTGGCCAGTGCATAGCGGTAGTTCCTGTAAATGTGAACCAAAAAGACTAACTGTGACAGAATTGCCAGCAGGGCTATGTAGTAATACCAATCCATTTTTGTATTTCGTATCTGGAATCCGTGTCCCGTTCCACGCCTCATAAGATACTTTTAATGAGACTTACCTATCAGGATAAAGAAGCCAACGGCACTATTGAGTCGATTAGCTGTTCGATAGTATAAGATATTGAGAGGTCAATTGGAAGTAAACAACCGTGATTATGGTCGGAGGCGATTATTATAAGGTTTTTGCCGGCTTGTTCCCATCCGGTCTGCTGTGGCTGATGGCCGAGGATGAAAATGTCAACATCAAGGAGCTTGGCCATTTTATCGAGCAGGTTTTGACTGTGGTTTCGTCCCCAGATTAAAAGGTGGGCTGAGCCCGGTTTCTTACAATCATCGATTTTCAGCTGCCTGTGCAAAATCTGTAGGTCAAATTTATCCACGGAGCGGTCGTTGGGAAGCGAATGTGACATCCATATTCTATTATCGCACCTGACGGCTAATGGTTGGGAAAGCAGAAATTGTTTTATCGCCATTTTGACATCGGCGCTATTCTGCTGGAATTCCTGCTCCAGAGCCGACAGCATTGGTTGGTTCATTTCTCTGCCGTCTTTCATCACTTTGCTGTTGATGATGAATGCGGCGTCGTGGTTTCCCATAACAACGTGGATTTGGTCTGGGAAGCTTAGTTTATAACGGGCGACATCGAAAAGCAATTTGTAAGATAAACACCCCCCTCTGGAACTTTCGGGGCCTCCGTGGATAATTTCCTGGAGGAGGATATGCCTGTCGGGATTGTTAGCGAGGTCGGCGAAGGCAGTTATCCTTTCGAAATTTCGTCGATGCCCGTGAATATCGCCGGTTACCAGTAAACTGCCGTTAGCAGGCAAATAAATCAAATTGCCCTGTCGAAACCTATCTGCCTTGTTGGCTTCTACAGCCTTGTTTAGCAAATCAATTATTGCTTGATGCATTTTTATTAATTTTTATCTTGTCACCCAATATACTGTGTATAATCAGGTCCAGTCTCGATATAACCATCGTTATATCGCGTGGGCGCTCTGCAGGACTGTCTTTTACGCAGTCCATTACAAGTTTCGAGACTCCTGCCGGTACTTTTTTTCTTATTTCGTGAGGAGCGGGACAATTTTTTGGAATAACCAGGCCGAGACCGTTATCTTTTTTTGGTATCAAAGTGGGGACGTTTTGACCGGTAAGGGCCCAGTACATTGTCGCCCCAAGATTAAAGACATCGGTTTTTGGGCCGAGCGGTTTGCGCCTGACCTGCTCAGGAGCAATATAGTCCGGCGTGCCCTGAATCCGCGGCTTTACGGTTCCGATTCTGCAGCTTTGACCAAGGTCTATAATTTTAATCGAGCCGGAACTGCTCAGAAGGATATTATTGGGCTTTATATCGCAGTGAGCAAATCCCTGCTGATGCATAGCATTGAGGCCGCCGGCGACCATTCTGAATACAAGCAAGACATCTACCAAACTTAAAGTGGGACCGTCTTCGAGAGACTGGCCGTCGAACAGTTCCATAGAGAGCAGCATCTCTCTTACTTTGAACATGCGGCGTATCTTTATTAATTTGTTGCACTTACGGACGTAGGGATGGTCTATCTTGCGAGCTATTTTGTATTCGGTCTCTACTTGCTCGAAGATTCTTGCGTCTTCCGGCCTTTCGAGGGTAACCCGTTTTAAAGCAACGTTGCTATTGTCCTCCTGGTCGGTTGCCATGTAGATTGTGCTGCGGGCACCGGTTCCAATGCGTTTGAGTATGGTGAAGCCACCGACGTCGAGTATATCTTTAGCCATATTATCCGCAACAGCCTAATAATTTAACAATCTGCTGATATTTCACTCTTTTTTATAAGATGCGCCAAACAGGCCTTCTGTTCCATTAATTATGCAATTTAGCAATAAAAATGCTAATAAAAAAACTGTTTTTACATAGATTTTACGTAGAATGGCGAACCGGTTCGATTAAGCTTTGTAAACCCAGCCGGTTGTAATATGTTCAATTTTTTGTCCGCGATTGCGGCGTTTCTTTGTAGTATCGGCGCAAAAAAGATACGGCTTGACAATCTTGCGGGAATTTGGACAATGTTTTAAGTTAGTTTCGACGAGAGTAGCTGTTGGATAGCGACGTATTGGTTTGTAGTCTGCTGTTCCCCGATAGCTCAACTGGTAGAGCGAGCGGCTGTTAACCGCTAGGTTGTAGGTTCGAGTCCTACTCGGGGAGTTTCAGGGCAGCAGGTCTTCTTGACCTCGCTGCCCTGAAGTTTTTCTATAGGTAGGGCTCGAACCTTAAAAGGGTGTGGGAAAAGAATTTTCCCACGTCGTCGGGGTGACAGGCAGCGTTGCTGCCGCCAGAGGGGCAGAGCCCCTATGGAAATTTGCGAAGCAAATTTAGGTTCTAGGCCGCAGGCCGGAGCCCTACTCGGGGAGTTTTGGACTTGGACAATCTACAATGAGAGGGGTTAACACAAATCAACCTTCCTTCATATCTTCAAGCTTCAGCTTACTGCGAATCTCCGGCCAAAACGGTAAGCATCTTCTGCATTGTAATGCCGATAGCAAAATAGTATAATACCGACCAGAGTATGATTCTTAAAAGATCAATTGGAATTGTCAGTGAAAGATAACCAAACAAGAAAGGATAAAGGTGGGTTGAAAATGAAAGAGAAAAAACTTACCACAGCAGCAGGTATACCTGTAAGTGATAATCAGAATTCACTCACTGCAGGAGAACGTGGCCCAACATTAATGCAGGATCATGTACTGCTTAACAAATTGGCTCATTTCAACCGTGAGCGTATCCCGGAACGAGTTGTTCACGCCAAAGCTGCAGGAGCACACGGTACATTTACTGTCACCAAGGATATAACAAAATACACAAAGGCAAAGATATTCTCAGAGGTTGGCAAGAAAACAG
>CAZQYB010000002.1:0-55797 GCA_964597535.1 uncultured Pirellulales bacterium
GTTACAGAAGGCACGCGATGAATTGGAAATTCGGGTTGAGCAGCGAACCGCCGAGATTGCAAGGGCCAATGTCCAACTGCGCTCTTTGGCCGCGGAATTGACGTTGGCCGAAGAACGCCTAAGGCATCAAATAGCAACCAATGTCCACGACAATATCGGACAAAACCTGGCCATCTCAAAAATCAAATTAGAGTCGCTGCGCAAATTGCAGGCTTCGCCGGAACTCACTGCTTCTTTAGACGAGATTAGCGAGCTAATTGCACAAACAATTGAGAGCTCGCGGTTATTAACATTTGAACTTAGCCCTCCGGTTTTGTATGAGTTGGGTTTTGAACCGGCGATAGAATGGCTCATCCGACAAACAAGGCAGCAGCACGGACTTACAGCCGACTTCAAAACTGATGGCCGGCCCAAACCATTGGCTCACGATGTCCGCGTGCTTTTGTTCCAGGCTGTCCGGGAATTGCTGGTCAATGTTGCAAAGCATGCAAACGCCGGAAATGTAACTGTCTCAACGCGAAGGGTTGGTGGTGAAATACGAGTCAGTGTCGAAGACGATGGCGTTGGGTTTGACACATCCAAAATCAGTGCTCAAGACTACAAAACAGGCGGGTTTGGTTTATTCAGTATACGCGAACGATTACGTTCCATTGGCGGCCGTCTTGATATTGACTCCAGGCCCGGCCTCGGCACTTGTGTCACTCTGGCCGCTCAGATAAACCACGAAAGTAAAAAGAACGGGGACAAACGCAAATGAGTATAAGAATCTTATTGGCAGATGACCACAAGATAACCAGACAGGGTCTTCGCTCTTTGCTCGATAAGCATCCCGATATGGAGGTGGTGGCCGAGGCCGAGGAAGGACGCACCGCGGTACGCTTGGTGCGAGAACTCGTACCTAATGTGGTCATTATGGACGTCAGTATGCCAGACTTGAACGGTATGCAGGCAACTCGTAAGATAATTGCTGAATTCCCCAATATCAAGATAATCGCTCTATCAATGCATTCAGACTCGCTGTTTGTGATAGAAATGCTCAAAAGCGGCGCCTCAGGATATCTACTGAAGGATTGCGCCTTTGAAGAATTGGAACGGGCAATCCGGACTGTGGTCGCTGACAAAACCTACCTCAGTCCCACCATATCCAGTGTTGTGGTTGATGATTACCTGCACAGATTATCAAGAGCTGATTTTGCAGATTCCGAGGTCCTGACGGACAGAGAACGCGAGGTCCTCCAGTTGATGGCAGAAGGAAAGTCAACGAAGCGAATCGCCCTGGAACTCCACATCAGCGCCAAGACCGTTGAGACACATCGCCGGCAAATAATGAACAAGCTGGATATTCACACTGTAGCTGAGCTCACCAAATATGCTATCCGCAAAGGCCTAACATCCCTCGAAACATAACCGTTGCTCAGGTACGGCTGCATTCTTTAACTGGCGTCTCAATCAGGTTTTTTTACTACCAAAATCAGGAATATCCTGATAGCAGTTTTGTTAGGGCGGATGTATAATTATATGTATATCCTCCAAGCTCAGGATAGGTATGTTTGACCTTTGGAGGTGGGTAAACCTCCTCCAAGAAAAAGGAGTGTCAACTGAGCGCTGCTTGGCGAGCACGTGGGTGTGGGTGTTCTTGGGTAGCCTTAGTTTGATGCTCCTTTTTTAATTTAACCCGCCTTTACCCATTGAGCAAAAACGTACTAAAAAACGTCATTTCTTGTGATTTTTGCTCGAAAGCTGTTTGCTTTCGTAAATTTTTCCACATTTTTACTCTTTTTGTCCGGCCAACTTGCGCGTTTGATAGGAGTTTTTGTGCACAAAACATTCGCTTTTGCGTAATAAATCAGCGTCACCAATATGTCCCGACCTAAAGAAACGTAATTTTACCGATAAAAAACCATTTTTCATGTAACAAAACAGCCTTCTGTAGCGTCTAAATATAATTGGGGGTATTGCTTATAGTAGCTCGTACAGGTGTACGGGTTAAGCAAATACCCCTTATTGCTAACGCAGGTTCTATTATCAGAATTTGTAAATACGTTGTAAAAAAGGCAGTCAGTTATTTTACGTGCATTTTACTTTGTTCTAAGGGGCAATTATTGCATTATGGGTGTTGAAACCTTTGCCCATAAGTGGTCATTGTAGGCCTAAGCAAGAAGGCACTGTGTTGACGTAAGTTCTATAATTATGTATAATTAGGGTTTTGCAGAATACTGCAGCTTTGGATACGGAAGGCTGGAATGAAGTCACAAGGAAAGAAGAAATTAGGTCAATTACTTCGTGAAAAAGCGTATTTAGACGAGTCGCAGCTAAATTTTGCGCTTGCAGAGCAGAATATTAAGCACCGGCAGTTGGGCGAGATTCTGCTGGAGCTTAGTTATATAACGCAAGCTCAGTTAAATGAAGCACTTGCGCTTCAAGCGGGAATAGAAAAGATAGATTTGACCGATGTTTCGATAGACGCTGCAATCATTGCACTTGTGCCCGCTGAATTGGTCAGCAAATACAATATTCTGCCGTTATGGCACAAAGATGGTCGATTAGCCGTGGCGATGACCGACCCATTCCGGCTACAAGTTATTGAGGATTTACGGGTAGTAACCGGCTGTTCGGTGCGGCGATATTATGCCAATCCGGGACAGATGGAAAACTCGATACTGAAATTCTACGGCAGTAACGTGGCAAGGATGCTGGATGACCTGGTACCGGCTGAACAGCGTGTAGAAGTTGAATTGAACAACGGGGATTACTCACCCGCCAAGCTGCATGAGTTAGCGAGGGAGCCATCGTTGGTCAATCTTGTGAATTTGATTATACTCGAAGCCATTGACGCTCGTGCAAGTGACATTCACATCGAGCCATTTGCACATCAAGTGAAGATAAAATACAGGGTTGATGGAATGCTTATGGAGAAGGCGCCGTCATCGAAACATTTGCAAGCGGCAATTATATCGCGAATTAAGATTATGGCGAATATGGATATTGCCGAACGTTTTGTGCCGCAGGATGGGCATATTGAATTTGCAGGCAAGAACGGCAGGGTGGACCTGCGTGTCTCGACCGTGCCAACGGTGTACGGCGAATCTGTTGAACTGCGGATTCTGGACAGGTCGGCGTCACTGATGAAACTTCGGGATTTGGGGATGAGCACCGCGTGCCTGAAGGGTTTTGATCAATGTCTGCATAAATCACACGGGATGGTGCTTGTTACGGGGCCGACCGGCTGTGGTAAGACAACAACACTTTACGCCGCTTTAAATAAGATATATTCGCCGGCTGTGAAAATGATAACAATAGAGGACCCCGTGGAGTATCAGCTCGATGGTATCATCCAGATGCCGGTCAATCCGAAAAGGGGGCTGACCTTTGCTACGGGTCTGCGACATATAGTACGGCAGGACCCGGATATCATAATGGTAGGAGAGATACGAGATAGGGAGACTGCCGATATAGCAATTCGTGCGGCGTTGACGGGACATCTTGTCTTTTCGACACTTCACACCAACGATGCGCCGGGGGCAGTGACAAGATTGCTTGATATGGGAGTTGAGCCGTTTTTGTTGGCCAGCTCTTTAGAGTCGGTGCTGGCTCAAAGACTGGTGCGAGAGATTTGCCCCAAATGCAAGAAGCCGTACAAGCCCGATGAAAACCTGATTAAAAACCTGAATAATTCTGTTCCAATCAAGCCCAACACAAAGCTATATCATGGTAGCGGTTGTAACGAGTGTATGCAGACCGGTATGAAAGGAAGAACGGGTATATTCGAGTTGCTGAGGATAACCGATTCACTGCGTGAATTGATAGCAGCAAAGCCAACCACTGAGCAGATTATCAAAGCTGCGCCGCCTGACCATACAGCGATGCGGCACGACGGTGTTATGAAGGTATTAAAAGGTATCACAACTCCTGAAGAGGTCCTGAGAGTTACCCAGGGTATCGGTGAGGAAGAATAGAAAAGTAAGAAGGTAAGAGTAAAGATATAAGATTAACGGACAGGGTATTAGGATTAAATTCTGGGATATTTTTCTTACAAGGCAGTTAATCAGGCAGGTGAGCATAGCACAGGAACGCTCGATGCGGCTGACCGTAGAAGTGCTGTTGCCACTCTGGCTGAGAAGGGACAGTTCGTAATAGAACTGACAGAAGAAGCTCAAGCGCCGAGTATCAGCGGCAGCGAAGAGACTGTATTAGACGTAGCCAGGTTAGCGGGTTTGCAGCGATTTACCGCACTTAGACTTCCTGTGAAGTTTGGTTCGCGAAAAATTACCAGCAAAGATATTTTAGCTGTGACCAGCCAGTTAAGCACGGCTTTGCGAGCAGGGCTTCCACTGCTGAATGGGCTTGAGATTATTCGCGACCAGCAGCACAAAGCCGTAATGGGAGAACTGCTCAGTGAGCTGGCCAAATCGGTAAGCTCCGGACAATCACTGTCAGAAGCTATGGCGGGACACGAAGAAATTTTCAGCCCGTTGTACCTTTCGATGATAAGAGTCGGGGAGACAGGCGGAATTCTCGAACAAACGACGACTCAATTGGCGGAGATATTAGACAGGGATGAGAAGGTAAAGACAAGTATGAAAAACGCCTCGGCGTATCCTATCTTTGTTTTGAGCATCGGCCTCGCATCGGTAGTTGTGATAATAACGTGGATATTGCCGCGGATACTAAATACGATAAGTGGTGGTATTGAGATGCTGCCCTGGCCGACCCGAATGCTTATGGCAATTAGTGACTTTACAAAAGCAGTTGTCACAACATTCTACGGGTGGTTTTTCATCGCTGTAATTGTCGCAGGGCTTTACTACTTGAGAAGATGGGCGAGGTCCGCCGGAAGAATCAAGTGGGATGCTTTTAAGTTGAGACTGCCTGTTCTGGGTTCTGTTTTGCGAACAATGGCGGTAGGCAGGTTTGCGAGGACACTTGGTGCGCTGACGAAAGGAGGCGTTACTATTCTGGAAGCGCTCGGTGTTGTGCGTGACACTCTTGGAAATGAATTGCTGGCGAAGGAAATCGATGGTGTTGCGGAAAAGGTAAAGGGGGGCGCATCGCTGGCGGATCCATTGCAGACATCGGGATACTTTCCGCCCCTGCTCGTGCAAATCGTATCGATTGGCGAGCAAACAGGACGACTGGATGAATTGCTGCTTAATGCAGCCGATACGTTTGATGCCGAGGCGGATTCGGCTATGACCCGGTTTATTGCGATTTTCCCGGCGGTGTTGATATTGATTCTGGCTTTGGTGATAGGTTTTATAATAGCAGCGACTCTGCTACCAATAGTTGTAATGCAACTTGGAACTTTTAGTTTATAGTTCACAGTTACGGAGATTGAAAAGGAAAATGGAAATGCAAAAATTAAAACTTAAGACTCAAAGCTCGCGGCGCAAAAAGGTCAAGGGGTTCACTTTTATAGAACTGCTTGTGGTGATTATGATTATATCAATGCTTGCTGTATTTGTGGCGCCGAAGATGTTTAAGGCCGTAAGCCAGGCGAGGAGGGACATAGCGAAGGCCAAAATGAGGGACCTTGAAAATGCTATCGAGAGATTTTGCATTGACTGTGGACGATACCTAGGCGACACGGAGGGGCTTGAAGGGCTGATAACGGCACCTGAGGACGTTGAGGAGAAGTGGAGGGGCCCTTATCTGAAGCGAAGCGAACTACTTGACCCGTGGAAGAATCCCTACATCTACGTGGAAGAAGGTGAGCGCAACCCGGGCAGTTATGATTTGATAAGTTTCGGAGCAGACGGCACAGAGGGTGGAGAAGGTGATGATGAGGATATATATAACGATTGAAATAGTCCATAGTTCATCGTTACGAAGATGGAAAGGCAAAACTTAAAAACTAAAGTCACAACAGAACGCTGCGGTTTTACCATTGCGGAGATACTGATGGTAGTAGCTGTTGTTGCGCTTTTGGCCGGCATCGGCGGTGGGTTTTATGCGGGAACATATAGAAGGATGGCGGCAAAAAAGGCGGCGAAAGACTTCTGGTTCGCGGTTAAATATGCGCAGATAACGGCGATTGACAGACAGTCTCCGTGTGAGCTGGAACTGGATACGAACGACAATCGGTTTTTGCTGCTCGTTTATGAATTGAATGAAGAAACCGGACGGACCGAGCAGGTGCCTGTGCGGGGTTTGTATTCCAGGCCGGTGCAGTTTGGCGATGACATTAAATTCGAAGATATTAAAATAACGCCGATTGGTTCAGAGGAAATAGCCAGGACCAACGAGGAAAAAACAATAGTTTTCCAACCGAACGGCACCGCACAGTCAGCGGTAATTCAGATTGGCGACGGCAAGAATCATTATACGGTGAGTATTTGCGCTGCGACCGGCAAAGCAACAATGCACTTCGGCACAGCTAAAGAGGTTAAGGGCAGTACTATTGATTTGGACGAGGAACTTTAAAGAATCAGGAATTTAGAAGCAAAAATCGAAAAAGGAAAAACAAAAAGGGTGCGAGCAGAAAAAAACAGGACGGGATTTACTCTGGTTGAGGTAATTCTTGCGAGCGTTATCCTCTGCGGGGCCATTTTGGCGCTGGGAGCGGTCGGTACACGGTCGCTGAGTGCAACAAGACTTAACAGACAATATGAAGTTGCAGCGGCATTGGCCAACAAGCAGCTTACCTACATTGATTATGTCGGCGTCCAGGACTTTATTGAAACAGGGCAGATGGAAGGAGTGTTTGAAAAGTTTGAGCCGGGATATCACTGGCAGGTTGTCACCCAGTACGAGGGTACTGACAACCTTTATGAGGTGAACATAACCGTCAGTTGGATGGAACGCAACCGCGTGTATAGCGTCTGCGTCGATACAAGACTCAATGGAACGGGTATGTTTATTAATACAGAGCAGGAATGATTGAAAGAGAATATACGTGAGAAGGACGGGATTTACATTAGTGGAAGTGTTGCTCGCCTCAATGATAGGGGCATTTGTTGCGTTGATGGCTGTGGGTACGCTGAGAGCCATCTCGGCCAGCGCCGAGATGATTGACAGCAACATTTCCACTGCTGCTGAGGCAAGGTTTGCATCAAGTATGATTGCCAGGGACCTTATGAATCTATATCGTGACAAGAATTTAGAAAAGACCAAGTTGGTTGGGATGGTGGAAGAGACAGACGAGGGCTTAATCAGTTGTTTGAGTCTATATACTATCGGCAGGATAAAAGCCAGAATTGACCAGCCGGAAGGCGATATATATGAGGTGGAGTATTACCTGCTGAAGGAGGGAGAGAAACGGGCGCTAATGAGAAGATTGTGGCCGAATCCGGATAAAGATGCCACGCCAGGCGGGCTCTTAACTGCGATTGCCGAAGATATTGATGTTTTTGAGGTCAGATACTTTGACGGCGAAGATTGGCAGGATGAATGGCCGGAGGAGATGAAGTCTCTGCCTGAGTTGGTGGAGGTAACTATAGTTGCAACGCGGCGGAGCCGGGCAGATACGGCTGTTGAATTTTTTGTTGTAAATTTCCCCAGGTCTCCGTGGAGAAAGGTCCGCATTACTGAGAACGCCGAGGAAGAGGAAGCTGAAGAGAAGTAAAAATTAAAAAAGCTAAAAGAGAAAAAGAATGGGTGCTACCGGCGGCAAAAAGGGGCTTGTTATTGTAGCGGTGCTTTGGGTGGTAATGCTGCTTATCGTTATTGTTGCAGTTGTTGGTCGGAACAGCCAATTCGACACGAAAATTTGCGTTGGCAGGACAGACGAGCTTCGGTGCAGGTGGGCCTGTCGAGCGGGAGTAGAGACAGCTATTGCGGTATTGAACGATGACCTGAGAGGAAGTGATAGTCTGACGGATTCGTGGAGTGAGAATGAGGAAGATTTCAATAATGTTAAGCTGGAACAATGCTATTTAACCGTCAGGGTTGTTGATGAGGCGAGTAAACTGAATGTAAATATGGTGTCGAGAGAGCAGCTTTTGCGGCTGGAGGATGAGGGTATGACGGAAGAGATTGCAGATGCGATAATCGACTGGCGGGATAAAGATGATGAGCCGCGTGGAGGGGGTGCTGAAGTAGGTTACTATGAGAATCTGCATTATAGATATCGTATTCGAAACGGACGTTTCAGAACAATTCGTGAGCTGCTGTTGGTAAAGGGTGTCACTGAAAAGCTGCTGTACGGAGAAGACACGAATCTTAACGGTAAACTGGATTACAACGAGAAAGACGGCGACGAAAGTCCACCTGCCGATAACCAAGATGATAAACTGGACAAAGGGTGGGTTGCTTATCTGACGTGCTATTCGTACGACAAGAACAAGGACGCCATCGGAAATGAAAGGATTAACATCAACGAAGCTGATGAGGAGAAACTGGCAGAAGAATTGAATATAACAGAGTCCCACGCGAAATGGATTGTGGAAAATCGCAAGAAGGATAAATACAAAAGTATCACTGATTTGGTAAATGACAAAAGTCCTAAAGGGGCAAAAAAGGATTCGAAAAAGAATTCGGACAAGGCTGTGCCTCTGGATTTGGAAACGTTTAAGAATATAGCTGACAAAATAACGGTGGATGACAAGGAAAAAATACAGGGAAGAATCAATATCAATACTGCTTCAAAGGAGGTTCTGGCTGCTTTGTTGGGTGATGATGAGACCGCTGAACAACTTGCCGATGAAATAATCACGTACAGGGAGGGCCTGTTGAGCGGGATGCAGAACATTGCGGAAGTGATGAATGTGAAATCGGTGAAAGTTGATACTTTCAAAAAAATCGCGAATTATATAACTACCCGGTCAGATGTCTTTACGGTTCGCTGCCTTGCGATAGCTGATAGAGGTAACGTCCACGGAGTAAAATTGCAGACAGAAGCGGTGATGGACAGGAGTTTGACCCCTTGTAAGATACTTTACTGGTATCAGGGACCGGGACCCACTTTGTGGGGTCCTCAAACGCAATAAGGGGTGTTTGATGATTCCCTGCAAGGATTCCCGTTTTGCAAAAAAGTTGGCAAAACGGGGCTGATAAAGTGCAAAAGAGAAACTGGAGTAAAATAATTGAATGATATGAGCGATAACAGAACAAATGTGGTGACAGCCCCGTCCGTGATTGCGATAGCACAAGAGAAAAATAAGCTGCGAGGCGTAGAGCTTGCAAAGCAGGGGGGGGCTTTTGAAGTCCTCTGGACCAAAAGCGGCGAAGCAAGCAAGATGGACCTGGGGATGTTTGCGGTCGAGTGTAATTTGTCTTCCGGGCGCGTGACGGAAAGTGAAACTACCGGCAACAAAACTGTTGCAGTCGGTTTTGACTCATCTGGTGTGGTTTTTTACCGACTTAGCGTACCTGCGGTCAAAGAAAAAGAACTTGCAGCAATCGTGAAACTGCAGGCGGAAACCCGGCTGCCATTACCTGGCGAGCAGATGGAACTGGCGTGGCGACCAGGCAGGATGCAGGATGGACAGGTAGCGGTTACGATAGCGGCGGGAAAAAGAGACCATTTGCAGAAGTTTGTGGAGGATGTGCGTGGCTTTGAGCCGGCAAAAATACTCCTGGACTGCGAGGGGATGGTAAAGGCGTGGGGAGAGTTCTTTTCGGGGGATGAGGCAGCGGCTGTGGTTGTGAGCATAAGGTCGCGAAGTACACAAGTTTGCCTGGCCGAGCAAAGAAAGCTGGTTAACGCAGTAAGCTTAGATGTGGGGATAGAGGATTTTTCGGCAGAGCAGTCAGCGGAGCAAATGGAAGCTACCGAGAGGTTTGTTCAGGATATAAGGAGCGTATTGGAATTATTTGGCTATACGAACTCGGGTAAATTGCCGGTTTTTGTGCTGTCAAACGGCGGGAGCGTAATACAGACCGCAGTCTCTTCTCTTAAGTCAGCGGGATTGAATGCACAAGTAGCTGTGCCGGAGATGCAAAAATTAAGGGCGCAGACGAAATTTAGCGCTGAGGATGTCTATGAATATCGTGTGCCGATAGGTCTTGCGCTGATGGCATTTGAAGAAGGCGAAGGACAGCTTAATCTTTTTGAGCGTTTGTATCACCCGAAGGAGGAGAAGAAAAAAAGGCGCTGGTTGTATTCGCCGAGGGTGGCCGGTCTGATTGCAGCGGTAATGCTGGCGTTGTTGATTATTGTGCTTTATGCAGTTGATGTGGTCAATGCAAAGCGTTTGAGCGGGTTAGAGGCGAAAACAGACTTTAACCTGCTTATGCAGCGGCAGAAACTAATCAAAACAGTTGCATTACAGAGACCCGACCTGCTGAGACTTTTAAGCGAAATAAACAGCACCGAGCACGAAGGGGTAGTGTTAAATAGCGTGCATTTTAGAAAAGGCCGTCCGGTGACTATAAAGGGACAGGTCAAGGGCGATGAAAACCTGTATAAATTCCAGAAAAGTCTGCAGAGTAAAAAGAATCTGAAAGATGTCGTGATAGAAAATGCAAGTCCGCCAAAAGATGAAAAAATCGATTTTACCATAACTTTCCAATATAGGGGTTTTAGCAAAAAGAGAACCTGACAGAAAATCTGAAGATTAAAAAACTATGATGAAAAAATTGAGTCAAAGAGATAAACGGGCGCTGAAAATTGGGGCCGTCTGTGTTGCCGCTACTCTGGTGTTTGCGTTTGCAACAGATTGGTTTGGACACTGGGTGGAGGTGAGGAAGTCGCTTGCTCTGAAACGGGCTAAGCTTGAAGCTATCCGCGTGGACAAGACCAAGCAGGAGGGCTTGTTGTCGATTGTGCCTGTGTTTGAGATGCCGCAGGAAGAAGAAGAGCAAAAGTTTCTGTTTAGAGAAAAATTTAACAAGCAATTAAAAAAGGCGGGAATAAAAGGCGAGCCCATACGGGTTCTCCGCGCCAGGAAACCGCAGCGGGGGACCGGTTATAAACTGTTGTGTTTGCAGTGTCGCGGCAAGTGTAATTTTGGCCAGGTGCTCGATTTGCTTGCTGCGCTTAGAGAAAATCCGTATCTGGTTGGGATAGAGGAGTTGAAAATAGAATGTGACCCAAAAAAACGGCAGGAGTTCAAGCTGGATTTAACGGTGTCAACATTTGTTAAATAAGCTGAGTAATGTATGAAGTTTGATAATCTAAAAGAGAAAGAAGGGTTGACTTCAATTTCGCTGCTTTGTGTCTCGGGTGTTTTGGGCGTGTTCATTCTGGTTAAACTGGGAAGCTTTTTCGTGACATCCGCGAGGGTGGCAGGGCTGGTGGAAGAGACTGTTGCGCGTAGTAAGTCGGACCCAAACGATGCAAAAGAGTACCTGGCCAAATTCAGGGAAGTTGCGGATGAGCTGAAGAAGAAGAATATGTTTGCGCCGCCTCCGTCGAAGCCGGGCTGGCCCGTGAAGCAGGTGCAAGGCATACTTGGCAATATGGCGTTTATAAATGGCAAATGGCACAAGGTCGGTGACGACATTGGCGGGGCCAAGGTTTTGGAGATTAAGCCCACATACGTGAAGATTGTATGGGAAGGGAAAGAGAAAATCTTTTCCCCGTTCGATATAAAGAATGCTCCTGAGCCGAAAAAAGAGAAAAAGGCAGTCGCTAAGAAAGCCAAGCCCGAGAAGAAGGTAGCGGAGAAGCCGAAGAAAGAGAAAGTTGCGACTGCATCCGAAGAAGACCCGCTTGCCTGGATGGGAGTGGAGTTATCACCAAAATTGAGGGCGAAGTTTATAGAGAAGTGGAACGAGATGTCGGATGAAGAAAAGGAGAAGGCAAAGGAAGAGTGGAGTAAAATGTCTGACGAGAAAAAAGAGGAAATGGTGAAGCAGATGGAAGAGCACGTGGATGACATGTAAGGGCAGCGCATGAAGTTTGATAATCTAAAAGAGAAACAGGGGTTAATTTCGACTTCGCTGCTTTGCGCCTCAGCGGTATTGGGTATTTTAATTCTGGTTAGGTTAGGAAGCTTTTTTGCAGCGTCGGCGAGGATGGAAGGGTTGGTGGAAGGTGTCGTTGCACAGAGTAAGCCGGACTCAAACGATGCAAAAGGATACCTGGCCAAATTCAAGGAAGTTGCGGATGAGCTGAAGAAGAAGAATATGTTTGCACCGCCCCCGTCGAAGCCGGGCTGGCCCGTGAAGCAGGTGCAAGGGATACTTGGCGATACGGCGTTTATAAATGGCAAATGGCACAAGGTCGGTGACGACATTGGCGGGGCCAAGGTTCTGGAGATTAGGCCCACATACGTGAAGATTGTATGGGAAGGGAAAGAGAAAATCTTCTCACCGTTCGATATGAAGCATGTTAAGGGCGAACGACCGGAGTCAGGGAAACGCGAAGAAAGTAAAAGGGAGGTTAGAAAAAAACGCGGGGAGCGAAGGCCGAGACCAGGACGTGGGCGCAGGGCAGGGTTTCGCGATATGTCTCGCGAAGAGAGAAGACAGCTAAGAGAAAAAATGAGGGACATGTCTCCGGAAGAGAGAGAAGAATATAGGCGGAAAATGCGTGAAGAATCTAACGGGGGATAGCAGGCAGGAATTTTGAGTGAGGTGAAAAATTGAAACGGTCAAGATTAATATTGTTGGTCATATTAGCTATTGTGGCGGCTCTTATTATCTGGAGGGTTGGCTTTTACGCACCGGAGGCCAAACGTGTAGAAAGGAAGGTTAAAGCTGCTGAGCCGAACGAGCCAAATGAGCCGAGCGAGCCGAATAAACCGGGTGAGCCGAATGAGCCCAGCGAACCGAACAAGCCGAGTGAACCTAATGAACCAAGTGAGCCTAACAAGCCGAGTGAACCCAATGAGCCGAACGAGCCAATGGAGAACATAAACTTCAAGGACTTTGAGATGAAGAGTATCATCCAAAAGCTTGCGGAGTGGACCGGTAAGGTGATTATTCCGCACGATGAGGCGATGAAACAGAAGATAAGTATATACTCGCCGAAGAAGGTGCCGAGAAGCCAGGCTCTTGCGATGATTTATAGTGCGTTACGTGCAAAAGGGTTTATTGCCGAGCACACGGACGAGACGATTTATCTAAAGCCGTTAAAAGACGCAAAATATTTGCTGGTTCCTACGATACCGCCTGGGATCCCCCTTGCTGCGATAGAGAATAAAGAACAGATAGTGCGGAAATTCTTTAAGCTGACAAATTACAGTCCCACGTCGATGAGTGAGATTATAGGGGCTATGCTCGCCGAGTACGCCTACGTGAGCGCCGACGAGACCACAGGAAAGCTGCTGATTATTGATACGGTCAAGAATCTGATACACTTTGAGAAGATTATTCAGCAGTTTGATATCCCGGAAGCGGAGCAGACTATAACAAAGATTTTTGACATCACATACGGCGACCCTGGAGAGATTGTGCAGGTGTTGAGAATCCTTCTGGGTGGAGAGGGCAGAAGGGTTGGTAGGCCGACTTCTCGTCGTGACCGCGACCGTGGCGAGCGGAGAGACCGCGACCGCGATAGAAACAGGAGGGGCGCAGCGACAGTGGTTGGGCCAACTGGAGGGCCGGTTATTCTGATTCCGGAACCGCGGCGCAAGTGGATTATTGCAAGTGCGTCACCCGGAGATATGGACCAGATTGAAGAGTGGATAACGAAACTTGACACAACAGAACGGGTGACACCGGAATACGAAGCGGTTCAAATAAAATATGCGAGCGTCGATGAAGTAGCAGACCGTCTCAATGAGGTTTTGAGGGAGATGCCCGGGGCGGAATTGGAGACGAGCATCCTTATTCAACCGCTGCGGCAGGCGAGACAGGTTGTTATCTACGGCAGGAAGGACATGCGCGAAATTGCCAAGAAGCTTATCGCGGAAATAGATATTCCTTCGGAGGAGTTAGAAACCAAGGTGTTCAAGTTGGAGCATGCTGATCCGGAGCAGATTAAGGAAAATATAGATGCCCTCTATGGGGAAGAGTCTGGCGGATACAGAGGATACTATTATTACAGATATCTGCGGGACCGCAGCCCCGCGGACGTAGTAAAGGTGATAGCATTTCCTACGATGCAGCAGGTGACGGTGATTGCTTCACCGGAGAATATGCTAAAGATAGCAAAACAGATAGCGGACTGGGATATGCCGATAGATGTAGAGAAGGTCAAACCAATGATAATCACGTTAGTTAACACGGACCCGGTGAAGATGGCGGACTTGTTAAGCGAGCTGTTTACTGAAGAGGCAGATGAGTGGGACTGGAGGGACTATTACTTTGGTAGGTCAGAGGAGCAGAAAAAGGTTGTCGGTCCGCTGTATGGTCAGTTGACGTTTAGGGCCGTACCGGACACAAAGAAAATAATCGTAATAAGCAAAATGCCTGAGGCTTACAGGGTTATTGAGAACTTAATCAGGGAGCTTGACGAAGCGGAGATGACCGAGGTGCCGAGGGTCGTACAAATCGAGTATGCCGACCCGGAAGACCTGAGCGAGCGTCTAAATGCAATATTCTCCGAGCCGGGCGCATCGGTCAAGATTCGGCTTACCAAAAAGAGCCTTTCTAAGACGGGGATGGAAAAAGTAGAAGAGGGCGAAGGTACAGACTCGGGCGAAGACAGCGGTGCGGCAGGTGAATACACACCGCCGTGGACGGGGCAGAGCCGCAGGCCGGACGAGATGCCGATAAGCAAGGTCATAGGCAGGATACGCTTTATCCCCGACCCTCGCAGTAAAGCCATTCTCGTGCTTGCTCCTAAGGAGTTTATGGACGAAATAGTGGAAACGATCAAGGCGCTGGATGAAGCCGGGAAGCAGGTGAGACTAAGGGCCGTAGTTGTGGAAGTCAGCCATAGCGACCTGACATCTCTCGGTCTGAGGTTGGCTGACACCATCGAGGATGGTGGGCTTATTGGTTTGGATGATGCAATAACCTTAGGCGCCGCCTCCAAGCTTACCGAGGCCTACCACCACGGCAGGCTGACACTGGAGATGGGCGTAAACGTCACAACGCTTCTCGACTTCTTAGTCAAACGGACGGACGCGAAGATTCTTAATCAACAAAGCCTCTGGACCAAAGACAACGAAGAGGCAGATTTCTTCAAGGGTGAAACAGTTCCATTTGAGACTGGGGGGGTGACCACCGCAGTGGGGGGTCAGACGACCGCCGTCGAGTACCAGGAGGTGGGTATGACACTGCGAGTCAGGCCCAATATTACTCCGCAAAGGAACGTCGATATGAATTTAGATTTGACGATATCCCAGCGTACCGGGGAGGAAGTAGCCGGGCAGCCGGTGAGGAGCTCGATGAATACTACGACTACCGCGATAGTGCGGGACGGTCAGACTATTGTCTTAGGTGGTATTCTTTTCCAGAAGGACACTGTTACCGAACGGAAGATGGCTTTGCTGGGCGATTTGCCTTTGTTAGGCGGCCTGTTTCGCCATAACGATACCATACAATCCAACACCGAACTGATTGTGTTTATTACTCCGGAGGTCATTGACCAGGAAGATATGGGCATTGAAACAAAGCAGGCAGAAAAAAAGCTGAAAAATATGTTAGGAGAATTTGAAGGTTCTGAAGATGCCAATGAAGGAGAAGCAGGGGATTAAAAAGGCGAAAGTAAAAAGGGCAAAATAAATTTTAAGTTCTTGCCGGTGTTGGAGCCGGGACTAATTGAATGTCGGGGGGAAGGTCTGCTTTTGCACAGGCCGGTATATGCTTAGTAGGTACTTTAGGCGGCATACTTTACGCAGGGCTGCTATTCGCAGCCTCCGGACATATCTTACCTAACTGCGGTTCAATTCTGAGAAGTTTTATATTGCTTAACACAGCGAGAAGTTGTATAAAAATGCTTTTGGGATGCGCTGAGCCCTATGTCGGAAGGTCTGCTGCGATGGGAGGGCCTTTGAAGGTAATTAATTTTAGTTCTTATTTATTTTAGGAAGTGAAAAAATTATGAATCGCAAAATGGTTACAATTGACGGTAATACGGCGGTGGCGCACGTAGCGCACGCTACGAACGAAGTGATTGCGATATATCCGATTACTCCGAGCTCGGTTATGGGTGAGATTGCCGATGCGAAGACGGCCAAAGGTGAGCCTAATATCTGGGGGACGGTCCCCTCGGTTACGGAGATGCAGTCGGAAGCCGGGGCGGCGGCGGCCATACACGGTGCACTCTTAACCGGCGCTCTGACAACGACCTTTACGGCTTCACAAGGGCTTTTGCTGATGATTCCCAGTATGTATAAGATTGCGGGGGAACTGCTGCCTACGGTTTTTCACATTTCAGCTCGTTCGTTGGCCTGTCAGGCACTGTCTATCTTCGGGGACCATTCGGACGTGATGGCCTGTCGGCAAATAGGATTCTGCTTACTCAGCTCCTGTAGTATTCAGGAGGTTATGGATTTTGCGCTGATTGCTCAGCAGGCTACATTGGCCTCGCGAGTGCCGTTCCTGCATTTCTTTGACGGTTTCAGGAGCAGCCATGAGGTTCAAAAGGTTGAGCAGCTTTCGTTTGACGACATGCGAGCGGTGATTGATGAGAAAAAAGTGGCTGAGCATAAACTTAGAGCATTGTCGCCGGACAGGCCTATGATTAGCGGGACTGCGCAAAATCCTGATGTTTACTTCCAGGGCAGGGAGACAGTGAATAAGTTTTATCTGGCTGTGCCACAGATTGTTCAGGAGACAATGGACAAATTCGCCAAGGTTGTCGGACGGAGCTATCATTTGTTCGATTATGTCGGAGCTAAGGATGCGGAAAAAATCATTGTCATTATGGGCTCAGCGGCTGACACCGTGCACGAGACGGTGGAGTATCTTGCCAGGCGGGGTGAAAAGGTCGGGGTGGTTAAGGTCCGGCTTTACAGGCCGTTTAGCAGTAAACACTTTATTAATGCTTTGCCTCAAAGCGTGAAGAAAATTGCGGTGTTGGACAGAACAAAAGAGCCCGGTTCGCTGGGCGAACCATTGTACTTAGATGTTCGGACAGCTATCGGCGAAGCGATGTTCGAGAAGAAAGCACCTTTTGAGAAGTACCCACTGATTGTTGGTGGACGATACGGGCTGGGGTCGAAGGAATTTACGCCCGCTATGGTAAAAGCGGTTTTCGATAATCTTGATGCTGCGGAGCCCAAGAATGGTTTCACGGCGGGTATCATCGACGATGTGACGAATACGAGTCTGAAAGTTGATGAAACCTTCAAGATTCCCGGCGAGCATGTGTTTCCCGGGATGTTCTGGGGACTTGGCTCCGACGGAACGGTAGGGGCGAATAAAAACTCTATAAAGATTATTGGTGAGCAGACAGACAATTACTCCCAGGGTTATTTCGTATATGATTCGAGAAAGGCGGGCGCTGTGACTGTATCCCACCTTAGGTTCGGAGAAGATATTTTGAGGAAGCCATACCTTGTAAGCAAAGCAAATTTTGTGGCCTGTCATAATACAAGCTTTCTGGAAAAATATGATATGCTCTCGGCTATTCGTGAAGGTGGCACGTTCCTGCTTACGACAAGTCACGGGCCCGAAGAAGTCTGGGATACTTTGCCGGATGAGGTTCAAAAACAGATTATCGAAAAGAAGTTGAAGTTCTACATTATTGACGCAATTTCACTTGCTCAAGAGCTTGGTTTAGGGCCGCGAATCAACGTAATTATGCAAACCGCATTTTTCAAGATAAGCAACGTTATTGGTCTCGACACGGCGGTTAAAGCTATCAAGGACGCAATCAGAAAGACGTATGGGAAAAAGGGTGAAAAGGTCGTAGAAATGAATAATGCGGCCGTCGATGCGACCGGCGACAGAGTTTATGAGGTTAAGGTTCCGACTAAGGTAACCAGCAAGATAAAGATGCGGCCGCCGGTGCCGGAGGATGCTCCTGATTTTGTCAAGGAGGTTACAGCAGAACTGATAGCGTTGCGAGGGGATGAGCTTCCTGTGAGCAAGATGCCGGTTGACGGTAAATTTCCGAGCGGCACAACCCAATACGAAAAACGAAATATCGCGGTGAACATACCTGTGTGGGAGCCGGATATTTGTATCCAATGCGGGATGTGCTCTTTGCTTTGTCCTCACGGGACTATAAGGATAAAGGAGTACGATGGAAAGTACCTTGAAGACGCCCCTGATACGTTTAAAAGCGCTGACGCAAAAGGCAAAGATTTTGCGGGGATGAAGTTTACGGTTCAGATAGCTCCGGAGGACTGTACGGGCTGCGGAGCCTGTGTGCTTGCATGCCCGGCACAGGAAAAGGATGAAAACAAGCAGCCGACAGGTCGAAAGGCAATCAATATGGCGCTGCAGGAGCCGCTTCGTGTGCAGGAGCGCGAGAATTATAAACACTTCCTTTCGATTCCAAATACGGACCCAGCGCTTTTCAAAACCAACACGGTGAAGGGAAGTCAATTAATTCAGCCCTTGTTTGAATATTCCGGTGCGTGTGCCGGGTGCGGAGAAACGGCTTATGTGAAGCTGCTGAGCCAATTGTTCGGGGACAGGGCCTTAATAGGAAACGCTACAGGGTGTTCCTCGATTTACGGCGGCAATCTGCCTACAACACCTTACACAAAAAGGGTGGACGGCAGGGGGCCTATATGGAGCAACAGCTTATTCGAAGATACCGCTGAATTCGCGATGGGTATGCGACTGACAGTCGATAAATTTAGAGAACGCGCACTGTCTCTGTTAAACAAGGTTGTACAGGCAGACTGCGTCGATGGTAAGCTGGCAGAAGAAATACGGCAGGCCATATTAGCGAATGACCCGGCGCAAACTGCTATTGAACAACAGCGGGCTCGAGTGGACGAACTGAAAGAGCAGTGTGAAAAGAATAAGTGTGCGGATTGCAGGCAGCTATTAAATGTTGCTGACTATCTTGTTCGCAAATCTGTCTGGGCACTTGGTGGTGACGGATGGGCTTACGATATTGGGTATGGGGGACTGGACCATGTTCTGGCCAGTGGGGCTGATGTTAATGTTCTCGTTTTGGATACGGAAGTCTATTCCAATACTGGCGGGCAGATGTCGAAGTCAACGCCGCGGGCGGCGGTGGCCAAATTTGCGGCAGGAGGAAAACCAACGCCGAAGAAAGACCTTGCGCTGCTTGCTATGACTTACGGGAATATTTATGTGGCGCGAGTAGCAATGGGAGCAAACCCGAATCAGACGGTAAAGGCGTTTGCGGAAGCTGAGGCGTATCCTGGGCCTTCCCTTATAATTGCCTATGCACACTGTATTGCTCACGGCATCAATATGACAGCGGGTTATGATGAGCAGAAGAAAGCCGTTGCCTGTGGATGTTGGGTTTTGTGCAGGTTCAATCCGCAGCTTAAAGAGGAGGGGAAAAACCCGTTACGGCTCGATTCAAAAGCTCCTACGCTCGATATTGAGGAATATGCTTACGGCCAGAATCGTTATCGCACGCTACGGCAATCGAAGCCGGACAGAGCTGCACAATTACTGAAGCTCGCAAGGAGAGATGCCGTTCAAAGATATGCTCTAATGGAGCAGCTATCAAAATTGCCGTGCAGTGGCGAGCCCAGTCCCTCCGAGGAGCGGGGCTCACAGAGCAGTAGATAGGAGAAAGTTAAGAGGCGAACAACACATTTTCTACTGCGATCTACTTTCTACTATCGAACCTTGAACTACGAACCTCGATGCGGGAACTACCAACTATGAACTACGAACTATATTTTTGATTTTTGCATTTCGTTGAAGCTAATGTGGTTTTCTATATGCGTATATGCGTTTATGCGTGCCTCATTAACTCATCCACTCATCTGCTTTCACTATCGCGAGTACCTGTAAAAGCAGTTCGTGGTTCGTGGCTCGATTCACGATTCACGAAATACGTGGTGGGGGGATATTGATGTCTGGTAAAAGAGAAATTCAACACTGCAGAGCGGGGACTTGAAGAAAAACAAGAATTTATCACAAAAAGCAACATTTCCAGAAAAAATCTCAACTGCTTTAATTAAAAGCACTTGGCGTTAGAACCTTGGCCCCGCTGTTTTGCTTCGGCAAAACGAAGCAGCGGGGTGCTGAGCGATATGGTCTTTTTACTATGCTGATGCTGTAATAATTATCGGGCTCGAATAGTTTAGAGATAGCGAACAAGTCCTGTACTTAGCGAGTATAGATAAAATAAGTGGTTTTTACTTCATAGTTCGTGGTTTGTAGTTCATAGTCTCTGAACTCTGAACACAGAAATAGCGGCCAAAAAAGTTAAGCGAGGAAGGTGTTAAACCGATAAATTTCATAGTTTGTAGTTCATAGTTCGTGTTTTGTGGTTCGATTTAGGATTCACGAGACCGCTCCGAACTCTGGACTTCTGATGTGTTTTTGGGAATCTTCGTAACATGAGAAATAAGTGCATAAGTCATAAGTGCCCCCTTTCTTTCTTGCCCGCCGCCCCGCCTAGCGCCGGGAGACGCGGGGGCAGGCGAAAGCAGGAAGGGAGGCTCTTATGCTCTTTCGCTCTCGTGCTTTTGTGCGTCGGTTGCGGCAATAAGTTTTTTGACCCGACGCAAATAGGCAGATTCCGTCCTGCACCGGCGGTGAATGTGATATTGGACTCGCTGGGCGTGGCAGAAGAGGAGGCATCAGCCTGGGAGGGAGCAGAAGACCCGAGACCGATAGATGTGATGGCGTATGAGAGCGACTATGTATTCGGTTCCGGCGATATCGTCAGGATATCCGTTTTTGAGTTGCTTCGAGAAAACGATGTGTTTTCGAACGACTATATTGTGACGGAGACCGGCAAGATATCCATACCGGAAGTTGGGGTAGTTGAAGCGGCGGGGTTGACTGAATCACAACTGGAAGACGAGATAAAACAAATCCTTAAGCCAAACATATTAGTAAACCCGTCGGTTACCGTGATTTTGCTTAGGTCACAAGGACGAATGTTTTCGATATTGGGCGATGGTGTGCCAGCGCCAGGCAGATACCTTATTCCGCGGTACGATTTCAGGTTGACCGATGCGCTCGCGACCGCAGGGGGACCCAAACAATTCTACGTAAGCAACATTTATGTTTCGCGTTCTGTTAAGGGCAAAGAAGCGGAGCTGGCGCCGATTGGACCAGAATTTACGGAGCCAGAGAAAGTGGAGGAACTGATTGGGCCCGGAGAGAAAATGCTGGAAATAATAACACCCAGAGCACAGGGTCAATGGCCTGAGAATAGAATGGTTGTAGCTTCTGCGGAGATGGTAACAGATAAGGAACTTGTCGAAGCGGCCTTGCCGGAAGGCCTTGAAGCATCAGGTGATGGCGAACCCCGCTCCTCCGAGGGGCGGGGCGAACAGGAACAGAAGCCCCACGAAAACAGAGGCCGTATCGAGTGGATTTTTCAGGACGGTAAATGGATTCCGGTTCAAATCGGTCGGACAGGGCCGGCAAAGCGAACGGTTAGAGTGGAGCCGGAGAAAGCAGCTCTGCCCGAGGAGAGGGTGCCGGCGGATTTTGGCTGGGAGCAAATAGGAACCGGAGGAGTGCAGACGCGAGTTATAAAAATTCTCGCGGATAAGCTACTTGGAGGCGACCCTAAGTACAATATTGTGATAAGACCTGGTGATAGTATTTATGTGCCCATAGATATTATCGGTGAGTTCTATATTGAGGGTAATGTTAACTACCAGGGGGCTATAGCTCTTACAGGGCGACCGATGACTTTGAAGATGGCTATAGCTGCAGCAGGTGGTTTGGGACCTTTGGCATGGCCAAAGCGTTGTGAGGTGGTGAGGAGAATCGGCAAGAAGAAGGAGGAGATTGTGATGGTCGATTTGGATAAAATCGCCAGAGGTGAGCAACCGGACTTCTTTATCAAGCCGAACGATTTGGTCAATGTCGGGACACACCCAAGCTCAAGGTGGCGTGCAGTTCTGCGAAATGCCTTCCGGGCAACTTATGGATTTGGTTTTATTTATGACCGTAATTTTGCAGATAGGGATGTCGGAACTCACAGGCAGCTACCTAACTGGTCCGATTGGTTTTAGCAGAATCTCGTAATTATGGTATGGTGGGAAATATTGCTTCTTCTAATACGAAAACACAAGGATTAAGGGGGACACGTACAAGTTGGCTTGAGCTTGGTACGCATAATTACATCAAAATATTGATAATTGGGGGACTGTTCTACAATGTTTTTCAAAAAGAGATTTACAGCATTGTCCACAGATGGGTAATTGACCCCAGTTGGTCACACGGTTTTCTAATACCTGTTTTCAGTTTATATTTCATTAACCAGCGCAAAAAAGATATCCTGAATCTGGAGCATGTGGAAGATCCCCTGGCGAGTTTGCTTCGCGTACAATGGCCAAAGCGCCTGGGGGCGGGACAAGCAAGGGCGAATTACCTGGGTTTACTTGCCTTGATTTTGGTGTTTTTATTTTATCTTTTTAACATAATAAGCCCGTCCGGATACGCCTACTTTCGTCCTTTCTCGATGATAGCGGTCGCTGGTGCGATTGCACTATTCTTAGGTGGATGGGGTTTGGTTAAATATACGTGGCTGCCTATTGGATTTTTGGTGTTCGCAGTGCCGTTGCCCCAGCGATATTATTTTGTGCTCACTATGCCAATGCGGCTTTTTGCTGCTCATGTAGCTACAGTTTTGTTGAATCTGGTTAATGGTTTGGAAGCTACTGCCCATGGTGTTGTGATAGATGTGATTTATAAGGGCCAACAACTGGAGCCGGCACTGAACGTGGCGGAGGCCTGCAGCGGGATGCGGCTGCTGATGGCGTTTTTGGCTTTGGGGGTGGCGATGGCGTATCTGCATTACAGACCTATATGGCAGCGAATTATCTTGTTGGCGAGCACAATACCGATAGCGATATTTTGCAACATCGTACGAGTTACAGCTACGGGGTTTATTTATATCCTGATACATCCTAAGTACGCTCAGGGTATCTATCATGACCTTCTCGGTATGGCAATGCTGCCGTTAGCATTTGGGTTTTATGGTTTTCTTGCATGGTTTATGTCGAATCTGTTTATTGAAGAAAGCGGTGCTGTTACCGAGGATATTGTGGTTCACAGGCGAGACAGATAAGGTGAAAAACGTCAAGCTGGATATGATAAAATCTTATGCGCAGCCAAGTTTTCTGATATGCGTCGCGCTGCTTGCAATAGCGGGAATTGCGATGGAGCGGGTACATGTAGAGAAGATTCCCTTTCCATTAAAAAAATCTTTAGAGCTTTTGGACGAAAGCGGTTTAGCTCCTTACAAGGTAACATTACAAGAGAAAGTAGAAAATAAAGAAATTATAAAAAGCCTCGGCACGGAACAGTATATTCAATGGGTTCTGGAAGATACCGATGCGGCGGCAGATAGTGCCGTTCGTAAATGTTTGCTGTTTATCACTTATTACGAGCTCCCTGACCAAGTGCCGCATGTACCGGAAGAATGCTATATAGGCAGCGGTTATCAAAGGTTGGCATCCGACAGCGTGACGTTTAAGGTAAATCAGGATGGTTCCGAGCGGAAAATTCCGGGCAGATACCTTGTTTTTGAAAATACAAGCTCCATTTACCGAGGGATGGACGCAAAGTTTTCAGTTTTTTATCTCATCAATGTCAAAGGTAATATCAGCGGTGGCTACAGAAGCAGCAGAGAAGGTGCTCGATGGCTTCTTAATAAAAATATTTTCTCCGAGCACGTATACTTTTGCAAAGTTGAGTGGAATTTTCTTAGCAGGTCAGGAGTAAGAACTCATCCTAAAAAAGCAGAAGCAGTGGCAGCAAGTGAAAAACTTTTGGGTGTAATTTTGCCCATTTTGGAAAAAGAGCACTGGCCTTGACCAGCCAGTGGCGAAAAGTAGATAAATTCGGGACTACGAGGAATATATGGAGGATGTAGGGATGTTGAATAAGACCATTCAGTGGAAGGAAGGGAAAAATTTATGGCAAAGAAGAGATTAAATAAAAAAGTTGCACTCGTTGGGTCGCTGGTTTTCGTAGCTATTGTGGTGGTTCTGATTTTGGCGATTCTGCATTTTAGTCGAGACCCGGAAAAGTTTATCAAAGACGGTGATGCGGCGATAAAAGCAGCCAGGGAAGCTACAGATGAACAGATAAAAGCGGAAAAGTACAAGGAGGCTACACGTTGTTATAATGAGGCACATAGTCTGGCAGAAACCGATTTGCTCAAGATAAAGATGCTGTTTAGACTCATTGATGTCCAGTTGGCAACCGACAAATGGAACTATGTACTGGGGAATTGGAGTGGGATAGTTAAGATAGATCCGAAGAATGCCAAAGCTCGATATGGACAGTTGAAGTACTTTTATATAATGGCTAACAGTGGGGTGTCGGGAGCCTGGAAACAAGTTGCGTCACAAGCATCTGAATTTATAGAAGTGGCAGAAGATACGAACCTTCTCACAGAAGACACAGCCAAGTTCGAATCATTTGGAATGCGAGAAGAAGACACAGGCAGCCAGTGCCTGGGGTCGTATTTATATATGCTCAAGGGCAGAGCTACCCTTGAAATGACAACGAGGGGAGCTTTCACCGACCCGGACGAATCGCTTGACAGGGCAATCGATGATTTGAAGAAGATTCAGGAATTTGAACCAGGTAATATCAATAGCTATTTGTATTTGGCGCAAGCGGCCATCGAAAAAGGGAAGCTTCTCGTTTCAAGAGGTAATTTTGAAGAAATAGAAAAAAGTAGAGGTCAAGCTAAGGAATATTTGGACGAGGCTGCGAGGCACGCCGGTACCGACGCCAGAGCACAGATTAATCTTCTGAGAATGAAACCTGTACTTGCTCAAATGAAAAGTCGCGAGCAACTTGAAACTCTGGAGCCCGAATACCTGTTGCTTGTACAAAAGTTTCCTTCCAGTGCAGAGGCGTATTGGGCATTAGCCAGATTCTATCGACAGTTAGGCCATAAGTATCTTGATAAGGCTATAGAAGCCGGTGAAAAAGCTATGGAATTGGATAAGGAAAACGTAAGATACGCAATAAATGTGGCCGATTTGCATTATCGCAAGTTTTCCATTTATGGGGAAAAGCCCCATTTTCATAGAGCAATAGAAGTAAGCAAAAACGCTCTTACCCTGCCAGATGCGCAAGATAAGCCCGGGCCGCGAGAGTGGGCAAATCGAACGAACAGAATCTCATTATATGTTTTCCTTGCGAATTGCTATATAGAGCAAATAGTTGAGCCTCGCGAAATAACGACGGAATCGCAAAAGCAGGAATGGATAGGAAACGCTGAGCAGGCGGTGCATGAAATTGAGCAGCTTTTTGGTAGCGGTCAAAGTGCATCTGTTATTCGGTGGCAGGGCATGCTTGAGCTTGCGAAGGGAAACAGAAATATCGCTATAAGGAAGCTGTATGCAACGTACGAGCAACTTAAAGCAGCATCCTCACGAAAGGAGCTTGAGCGGGTAGATTGCCTGCTCGCATACCGGTTAGCTAAAATTTTTGCGAATACTGCCGAACTTGGGGCAGCGGATGAGTTTTTTACAACTGCACTGAGGCTTCGTGACAGAAGTGCTCCTGACAAAATTGACGAAAGGAAACCGGAAGCTCTTTTAGATTACGCGGATGTATTGCTAAAACGGAGGAACTACAACGGGGTTTTGCGTCTTGCAGACTTTTTTGAGGAGGAATACGGGGTCAATGAGAGAAGCCAAACACTTCGCATCAAAGCTTTACTTGGTGCAAGGCAGTTCGAAGAGGCAGAAGAAGAACTGGCGAAGCTGAAACCGGATGAGGCGAATACAATTAAACTTAACCTGGCACTGGTACAAGCCAAGATTAGGCAAGTTCAAAGGGCTATTGCACAGAAGCGAATGAAAGAGGATGCAAAGACTATTCTGCAGGGTTTGAAGGCAACAGAAAAAAATGGTGTTGAGCCGGAAGGTTCTGTAGAGTTGATGACGACTGAATTACGAAGCTACGGAGATACTTTGGCAAATCTGGTGAAGAAGCTGCTCCAACAAGAGCCAAATTCTGTAGAAGAAGCTTTTATCGTTGCTGTTTGCAACAATTACATAGCAGAAGAGGAAACAAGTGCGGCGAAGGATTTGGTCGATAGGTTTTTGGAACATTTTCCCGGTAGTACGCAGGTTCAGTTTTACAAACGGTTACTCACTAAGCCCAGGCCAGGGGAGATTTCACAGCAAGAACGCAAGGAGATAGAAGAACAAGTTCTGTCAGAGATGGCAGAACCAATTGAGCGATCTTTAAGACTTGGGGCATTTTACCTGAGGTTTAAGGAGCCGGAGAAAGCGGCTGAAGAATTTAAAAAGGTCCTTAAAATAGAGACTTCGCAACAGGGTGTTGTTGAGGAGAGGGAAGAAATAACAGATTTGCAGCGTATTGCTGGAAGTTATCTTTTTGAGATAGCTATCAGCACGAAAGATTGGGAGCAGGCAGAGCAAATCGCAGATTTTGCACGACGTGAGAATCTTGATGATTGTGAAGGCCAATTCTTTGCTGCTCGCTTTGCTGCGAGTAAAAAGGAGTATGAAGATGCGTTGGCAAGGATTGAGGAATGTCTGAGACAAAGGCCTGTGTTTTCAGCAGCTTATATGCTGAGGAGTAATGTCAATGCTGCTCTTGGGAATGAGCATAGAGCCATAGAAGACGCGAAAAAAGCAGCATCTTTGAATCCACTGGATGGAGTTATTGCAAAAGTATTGGCGAGTTTGCTGTACCAGCGTAATAAAAAACTTGGGGATAATAACGTACCTTCAGAGCAAGTAATCGAAACCAGAGACGCTTTGGACCGAGCAATAGCGCTAAATCCGGGTGATTTAGAGCTACTTAGCTTCTACGCCGAATATATAAGCGCGACAGAGCCATTCAGAGCGCTGGCTATCCGACAGAATTTGCAAAGAGTTACTCCGAGTGCTCAGAATGCTATACTGCTCGGGAAATTGGCAACGAGGGTGGCTCTTCGTGAGACGGACACAGAGAAAAAAGAGGCATTGCTTGCCATAGCAAGTTCATCATTCGAGCAGGCAAGGGCTTTAGAACCGCAAAACAAAATTGCGCTGGAAGTCCAAGCGGAATACTACGAGCTCATTGGTAAACCAGAAGAAGCTGCGAAGCTGCTGGAACAACCGGAAGATAAGAAACTGCTATGGCGACATTATTTTCGAGCTGGCCAATTTAAGAAGGCCAGAGCCGTTTGCGAGCAGTTGTATCAGAGTGAACCGAAGGATAGCGAATTAGTCAAAGGCTTTCTACTTATTGCAGAAAGAATGGCTGATAAAGAGGCTGTGAAGAGGTATTCTGAAGAACTTTTATCGCTCGAAGAGACCATAGAAAACCATCTTCTTCAAATTCAGATTTTTCTTAAGACCGGTCTTGTAAAAGAAGCCGAGTACAAATTGCAAAGTTTTAAGGAGAAGTTTGCGGATGAGCCCCGAGCACTGCTGCTTGAGGCGTGGTTGGCAATGAAACAGGGACAACTGAAACGGGCATTGGATTTGGAAAATCGAAGTCTTACCGCCGACGAGGACAGCGCAATAGCCTGGCGATTAAAAGGCGAAACGAATCTTTTAATGGCGAATTATGCTCAAGCCATCAGCAACCTCAAAAGAAGCAAGCTACTGTCGGACGAGCCGGTAACTCGGAATTCCTTGGCGAAAGCTTATATGCGGGTGGGTCGATACGAAGAAGCCATAATCGAGCTTAAAAATACGATTGACCATCCACAAGCTCCTGTGGAGGCCAGAGCATTGCTTGAAAGGATTTATCTAAAACTTGGCAGAAAAAATGCCCTGAAAAGATTCTATGACGAGACTGTGGATGAATTGCCCGATAGTGTGTTCTGGTATAACCGAGCGGGGGCATTTGCCATAGCCGAGGGTGAATTCGAGAGGGCAGAGCAATTGTATGGGCTGGCATGGCAAAAAGCAAACAAGGGTGAGAACGCTGGTAACAAGGAGTCCATACACGACAAAAGTCGTCTGGGAACCAACGCAACAGCACTCGATGGGTATTTAGGGGCACTTGTATCAGGGGGCAAGTTGGATAAGGCCCTTGAAGAAGGCAGGAAATACGTTGACAGTGATTTTGCTCCCATGGCATATTTGCGAATGGCAGAGGCAAAGTTGAAGCTCGGTGATAAAACAACCGCTATACAATATTGCCAAAAAGCGGTTGATAAAGCGGGAACAAATGAGGTTTTTGTGTCCGGAGCATTGCAGAGAATGTACTCGCTGCTGGGGGCGGAAGAGGCGTTGGGATATTGCGAAGAAAAGCTTAAAGCCAATCCTGATTCGCTTGCCGCCAACTTCGCTATATTTAATTTGACGAAGATTACCGGTGAGTACAACAAGGCCGTCGGCTACATTGACAAATGTCTCCAAATAGTAGGGCCCGATAACCCGCGTAGAGTGGTTTACACAATGCGAAAAGCAGAGGTTCTACAATTGGCTTATAACAAGACCTCCGATAATGATTACCTCAAGAAGATTATCGCAGTGTACGAAAGTTTGTTAGCTGAAATGCCGAATAATATGGGTGTCCTGAATAATTTAGCGTATATGCTGGCTGAAAATAATGAGAAGCTGCCGGAGGCGCTCAAATACGCCGAACGTGTTCATAAGGTAAGGCCAAATAATCCCGGCTTTCTGGATACTTATGCTTATGTGTTGTATAAAAACGGCAGGCTCTCGGAGGCAGACGAATCTTTGCAGGCCGCGATACAACAGTATGAGCAGAGTAAAAGTTCTGTACCAGGGGAGGTATATGAGCATTTGGGTATGATAAAGGAAAAACTCGGGGCAGAAGCTGAAGCTGTTGCAGCCTATAAACAAGCGCTGGAAATGGGAGCAGATGAATTTTCGAAGGCAACCAAGGAGCGGATAACGGCGACTATAGAGCGTCTTTCACAGCAAAACAAGTAGTGAAGCGTGATACGAGATACGGAATAAGATGACAGAAGAGAGAAAGACTCAAATGAGAACGGTTAGACCGGCTGTACCGCGACCGGCGGGAGCTACTGATGCTCTGACACCGAAGGAAATTTTCGGAATATTGCGTCGGCATATACCGTTGATGGTTTTTATGACTATATTGGGTCTTATGATGGGCGGGACGGCCTGGTATCTTTTGCTTCGCTATGCCCCCAGATACACGGCTGAAACCTATCTTAAAGTTTTACCGCCCGTAGAGAGCGACCCTATGAGCATTGTTGCATCTCTGGTGAATAAGGATATTCAATACGGTCATCGTGTAACAATAGCCAACAGCATAAAGCAGCAGCGTACACTGCAAGATTTGATTGACAGGGACAAAATTCAAAAAACAAAATGGTTCAAATATTTTGGTAAGCTCAAACATCGGAGTATTCCAAAGGCATATAAGGATTTGAAGAAGCATCTTGGAGTTTATGCCCTAAGAGACGCTGAGTTCGTTAAGATATCGATGACCTGCGGTGATAAGGACGAATCAGCATTGATAGTGAACGAAATGGTAGATTTGTTTTTTACTTCGCATGGGATTACAACGCAAGGGGAGATTAGCGCAAGGTTGACAAAATACGAGGACCGACGTGACCGTGTTCAAGCGGATTTGGATGCAGCCGAGAAGGCATTGAGCGATGTTCGGAGAGACCACACGGATCTTGAAGTGCACACTTATCGCGACACAATCACAATGAAATTGGATAATTTGGAGATTGAGAAAAACAATCTCATTCTGGAAATAGAGGAGATTCGAGCTATTATAAAAACTCTTGATGAACTGGCGACAGGCCCCATCACAGAGCAGATCGAACGTCAAGTAGAGACAGACCCTGTTATGGTTATGCTTGCCCAGCAGATTGCCCTTCAGGAGTCAGCACTTGCAGGCAGACTTACGAAGTTCGGTGAAAATCACAGAGTGGTGCTCCAAACACAAGACCTAATAAACGAAATCAGAGTAAAAAGACTAAGCAGAAAAGCGGAAATAGCAGAACAGGTCCGACAGGCGAACTTTCAAGCCGGAAAGGACAGACTGGTTGTACTGCAGCAAAGATTTTTACAATTGGAGAAGTTGCGAGAGGAGATGGCAGTCAAAAAGAAAGATTTTGATTTAGCCCGTGCAGAGTATGAAAAGCGGCTGAGTATAAGAGATGAGAGAAGAGAGATGCGTGATTCAATCAAGGAGCAGATTACCAAGCTGAGAATGATACACGATGACCCTCGGACACCTAAGGTTCAGAGAATTGGAGCTGCTCTGCCTCCATTGAGAGTGAGTTCTCCACTGTGGTATTTTTACTTCCCCGGTGGAACGGTGTTGGGCCTTATATTTGGAATAGGACTTACCTTCCTTATCGAACTGCTTAATGACCTTGTGCGGACACCGAGAGACGTAAGCAGACACTTGCATATTCCGCTTTTGGGTGTTATTCCCCATGCAGCCGAAGATGGACAGGTTCGGGACATTGACCTTTGCCACGTTGTACGTCAGGCACCTTATTCTATTATAAGCGAGTCCTACAGGCGGTTGCGGACAAATTTAAAGCTGTCCGGTTCTGTAGAATCTTTGAAAGCTTTGCTTGTGAGCAGTGGTACGGCGGGGGACGGTAAAACTACTGTGGCGGTTAATCTTGCGACAACTTTTGTTGTTGAAAATAAAAGGGTGCTGCTTATAGATGCTAATTTTTGGCGACCGAATTTACATACGATATTTCCAAAGGCAGCAGCCGAGGGCAAGGCGGTCGAGCAATCTGATTTCGGATTGAGTAATCTGCTAATGGGCCAGTGCGGTTACGAGGAAGTAATAAGGCCCAGCGGTATCGAGGGTCTTGACATAATTGATTCGGGGCCGTTACCTTCTAACCCGGCAGAGCTGCTCGGCGGAGTACAAATGGAACATCTGGTTAAACAGGAACGTGAGAGCTACGATTATGTCATAGTTGACGGCCCGCCGGTGTTACTGGTCAGTGTCAGCAAGATGCTGGCGAAACTTGCCGACGGTACGGTGTTGGTATTTAATGCCGGCAGTACAAGAAGCGGTGCCGCTCAGAGGACTATTCGGGAGTTGAAAGAAGTAAATGCCACAATAGTTGGGTGTGTGCTTTTTGCCGTACAGGCTATGAAGGGCGGCTATTTCCGTGAGCAATTCAAATCTTATCGAAAATACCAGAAGCTGCAGCTTGCTCAATCCGTTTAGCAATATTAAAATGTAGCTTGTGGTTTTTCGGTCTGCTTTGCGCTAAAGACTATTCGTTGAATTCACTTGTGAAAGGTTTTTTTGATGGAGAAATTTTTGGTGACCGGCGGAGCCGGTTTTATTGGTTCAAATATCTGCAAAAAACTCGTCTCACAAGGCTGCTTCGTAAGGGTTATCGACAATCTGCTGACGGGCAAGAAAAGCAACCTGGCAGATATTATACCCAGGATTGAATTTATAGAAGCCGATATGGGCAATGAAGGAATAGCCCGCACGGCTATGAAAGATATTGATGTTGTTTTGCATCAGGGGGCTTTGCCCTCGGTGCCGCGGAGCATTGACGACCCTGCCGCCACGCACAAGCATTGCGTTGATGCTACTTTTACCCTTCTATTGGCGGCTCGTGATGCCGGCATAAAGCGGTTTGTGTATGCATCAAGTTCCTCAGCTTATGGTGATACGCCGACTTTGCCTAAAGTTGAGACGATGCGGCCTCAGCCGCTTTCGCCTTATGCGGTGGGTAAACTTGTCGGCGAATATTATTGCTCCGTTTTTAGTAAGGTTTTCGGGCTTGAGACTATTTCGCTGCGCTACTTTAACGTTTTCGGCCCACATCAGGACCCGGCGAGTCAATATGCGGCTGCCATACCTGCATTTGTAACGGCCATATTGAAGGATGAGCCGCCAACAGTTTTTGGCGATGGCGAACAAAGCCGGGATTTTACGTATGTTGACAACGTTGTCGGGGCCAACTTACTTGCTGCAAGAGCGAAGCATACAGCCGGGGAAGTGGTGAACATCGCTTGTGGGCAGGCCATAACTGTCAATGCAGTTATTGATATGATTAACGAGGTGGTTGGCAAAAATGTAAAGCCGATATATGATGCGCCGCGGCCCGGCGATGTAAAACACTCGCTTGCTGATATTACCCTCGCCAAAAAGTTAATCAACTTTAAGCCGACAGTGTCATTTAAACAAGGCCTGCAGAAAGCAATAGACTGGTACCGCGATAATCTGCTTTAGCCAGGCACATGATATTGCCGGGCAAGCAGGAATCTATCGTACCGCCATTTATTTTTGAATTCTATTTTCGCAGGACTAACGTCGTAGCTTTAACGTAACCGCTTCTTCAGTTCCTCGGCGTTTTGGATTAGCTCTTCGCGAGTCGGGTATTGTTTGGGGGCGAGGGTAAACGTCCATTCGTATGAATCCACAATTCTCTTTGGGTTGAGTATTTGAGCGAAGAAATCAAAAGGGAACTTGTCATACCAGGGGCCTTTTAGCTTGCGGTGAGTTTTTAAGGTCTCATAGCCGGGCTTGCTTATCCTGACGTTATAATCGCCATACCAGTTGAACGAGACGGTAACAGGTGAGGTGCCTATTTCCTCATCATTTAATACAACTAAAGCTTCCTGCGGCTGTGTGTTAATTGTGAGCTGACGTTCTATGCAGCCTCCGCAGAATAAAGCCACAATTAAAAGAACGACCGAGAGAGGAAGTAAATTACATTTCGCCGGTAAGAAGCGAGTCTTTCGATTTCCCATAACTGAAACCCTCAAATTATTTAGCAGGCCTATTATAGAGCAAGAGCAAAAAGATGAAAGCCCAAATTTGGCTGTTGCAAATGTTTTCTGGCTGCTGCGTTGAAGGCCCGAAAACGATAATTAAAAATCATTGACGCCGTTAGAAGTTATGAAATGGGGAATACGGAAGAAATAAGGTAGAATTCTAACGGGGTTGACAGGCGTGACTCTGGGAGTTAAGTTATTGGCGAATTTGAGGTTTTATTTTTTGACGGCGGCTCTATTATGAAAATTTCGCTGAATTGGTTGAGTGATTACATCAAAATTGAGCGTTCTACTGAGGAAATCGCTGAGATTTTGAGCGATTTAGGGCTTCCCTGTGAAGGAATCAAGCATCTCGATGACGATGTAGTAATCGATGTTGAGATAACAAGCAACCGCGGAGATTGCCTAAGCTATATCGCTATTGCCCGTGAATTGGCGGCTGTAACAGGAAAAAAGTTGAAAATACCAGCAGTTGAGCTGGACGAATTGGGCAGGCAGGCTGGGGAGTTCGCGAGTGTTGAAATTATCGAGCCGGATTTGTGCTGCCGCTATACCGCCCGGACTATTGAGGGTGTTAAAGTTGGGCCATCGCCGGATTGGATGAAAAAACGCTTGGAAGCGGTGGGACTGCGGAGCGTTAATAACGTGGTTGACGCAACGAATTACGCAATGATGGAGACCGGTCAGCCGCCACACGCCTTCGATTACGCCAAAATTGCAGAAGGCAAAATAATTGTCAGGAGGGCTGTTGCCGGCGAACGTATAGTCAGCATCGACGGTACGCAATGCGAACTGGCTCCCAATATGCTGATTATTGCTGATGGGCAAGGCCCTGTAGCTATAGCGGGTGTTATGGGCGGCCTGGATACCGAGGTAAGTAGGACGACCACAACAATCCTGCTGGAAGATGCATACTTTGAGCCGATTAGTGTACGAAGAGTATCCCGCAGACTTGGTCTGCCTTCAGAGGCGGCTTTCCGATTCGAACGGACAGTAGATATTGAAGCGATAGACTGGGCCTCCAGGCGTACCGCACAACTGATTACGCAGGTAGCCGGCGGTAAAGTAGCGAAAGGCGTGGTTGATATTTATCCAAAAAGAAATGCGAAAAAACAAGTAACGCTGCGGCTTAGGCGCTTGAACAAACTACTTGGTATTGAAGTGCCGGACAAGGAAGCCGCTAAGATTTTATCGAAGTTGGGTTTCCAGCCGCAAAAAAAAGATGAGTTGATAGTTTGTACTGTGCCTTCGTGGCGCAGCGACGTTTATCGCGAGATTGACTTAATCGAGGAAGTGGCCCGCGTGTACAGCTACAACAAAATACCGACAGAGCAGAAAATCAAAATCGAAGTGGTACCGGTTGATGCTCGTCAGAAATTGGCTGAATCGATTGGAACGTATCTTAACGGGTGTGGATTCTACGAAACGATTACTGTGAGTTTTGTTGATAATTCCATCGCGGAACTGTTCACCAGGAGCGAGGTTAAAGAACATCTGGGGGTACAGGATGTATCCAGAAAAAGTGCTAATCTGCTTCGGCAGAGTCTTTTGGGCTCTTTGCTGGGTGTTGTGAAAACAAACCTTAATGCCAAAAATACCCCGTGCAGGATTTTTGAGATTGCAAATACTTTTGCGCCGACGGGCAAGCAGAGGGGTGGTTTGCCCGTTGAAAAGACTAAACTGGCTCTGGTGTGTGATAGTGACTTCAGAGATTTACGGGGCGTGATTGAAGGGCTGATTAGAAACATTGATAGAGATGCCCAAATGACTTTTAGGCCCGCGGATTTGGTCTGGGCCGAGGTTGGCGCTGAGATTTTGGTAAATGGGGATGTTATTGGTACCGCAGGGATTATTTCACAGGCAGTTAAAAAGAAGTTCGATTTCGAGGGATTATCGCCCTGTGGTGCGGAGATGGAATTTGAGCTACTTTCAACTCTTCAACGGGGGGCAATTAAGGTCAAGCCGATTCCGAAGTATCCGGCAATAGAGCGCGACCTTTCGATTGTTGTCGATGAGAATATTAGCTGGTCTGATATTATTGAGGCGGTTAGCAAGAAGGCCTCGAGTGAACTGGAAGAGGTTCGGTTTGTCGATATATACCGGGGTAAAGGCATTCCAACCGGCAAAAAGAGCGTTACACTTTCCTTGCTGTTTAGAGATGAAGACGGCACATTGACGCACGAGACCGTTGACGGCTTTGAGGCCGAGATTGTAAAGAGCCTGAATAAGTCCGTCGGGGCACAACTGCGAACGGTTTAGGTTATCTACCCGTTGATTAAAGCATTTAACATATGCAGGTAATCTGAGAGCAGCCGCGTTATCAGAAATTTCTGCCTTACAGTTTCCTGCCCTTTTATATCAATTGTATTTAACAATAGCGATGCAATGACAACCATCGGCGCAGTGAATAAATACAAATAGAGTTCACAAGAATTTCATTATTGCCGAGAACAAAGACGAGATTGCCACTTCTAAGGAACTTTTCGGCCTTTCGCCTTTTCTGCTATATTATTCGTCACTGTGTTTGTCTTACCGCCAAGCCTGCATATCGCAATTCGAGCTATTAAAGAGTTTTTATTCTTTCGGGAGTTGCTTGAGTTCGGCACGCACCTTAGGCAGGCTTTGCGGATAGTTTTTCTGGATAAATTCGATTAGTTTCTCTCGCACCTCACAGCGCAGGCTCCAGCCTTTTGAGGCATCTTCGGTGCTCATAAGAGCTCTCAACTCGAGTGTATGCTCAGAAGTGTTGGTAACCTGCAGCACACATACCTTGCCGTCCCAAAGTTCTGACTTCTTCAAAATACGATGCAGTTCTTCTCTGACAGCTTCAATGGGTACCGTATAATCAACATAAATATACACAGTGCCCAGCAAGTCGGATGTAACACGCGTCCAGTTCTGAAAGGGCTTTTCGATAAAATAAGTTATCGGCACAACCAAACGCCTCAAATCCCAGATTTTTACAACCACATAGGTTAAAGTTATCTCTTCAATTCGCCCCCATTCATTTTCCACTATAACTACATCATCTATGCGAATCGGCTGGGTGAAAGCTATTTGGAGACCGGCTATAAATGTCCCTATAGTTCGCTGAGCTGCCATACCAACAACGATACCGATAATTCCAGCCGATGCCAAAATGGTTGTCCCAAGCTGGCGAACCTTCTCAAAGGTCATCAGCATCGTTCCCAGAGCTAAAATACATACGATTATAGTTACTATTCGTTTTAAGACCTTTAGCTGAGTATGGATTTTCCTGGCTCTGAGGTTATCTTTTTCATCGACACGAAAACGACTAAGAACATAGTCATCCAGAACATAGGTGATTTTAATTACCAGCCATGACAACAAGCCTATGAAAAATAGACTAATAATTTGTTTCACCGCGGCAAGTTCTGTCTCAGGTAGCGCAAACAGCAGAATCAAGCGGGTTACAAACAAGATGAGGGTCCACTGCAAGGGTCGGTAACAATGTTTGACGAGTGAATTATCTACAATGCTTTTGGTGCGCTTAGTAAGGTTTCGAAGTATTTTGAAAATCAAATAATGGCCTATCAGACCCGCCAGTACAGCCAAGCCCAGAAGCCAGGTCAGTGCTTTCCAGTTTTGCAGAACATCCTGCATAGAATCATCTCCTAATAAGTTGTCGTGTTAGTCTGCCGCCCAAAAAGATTGGACATCTTTACAGGAACCGGCGTCCCCAAAGCTAATCCTTCGCCCGCAGGATACACCGCTCATTCCTACTTACCCATTATAGAATTCAGCATATACAAGTAATCAGATAATAATCTGGTTATGAGAAATTTTTGTCTTACGGTTTCTTTTGCTTTTTCCGCCATACCTTCGGCTTCGCTTGGATTCTTAAGCAGATGCATGACTCTGTCTGCAAATCCTTTTGTATCTGTTGGTTCAAGCAAAAATCCATTTTCGCCATCCTCGATTTGGATAGGGATACCTCCTACATTTGAGGCTACAACTGGTGTCCCCTTCCAGAGCGCTTCTGTGACAGCAAGACAGAACCCTTCCCTCACTGACTTCTGTATTATTACCTTGGAAAATCGTTGAATGGAATTAACCAACGTTTCGTTGTTGCCGATGACAAATAAGATATCCCCACTTCTAAGAAACTTATTGGCCTTTCGCTGTACCTTGTTGTACATTCTCAGACCTTCGGGATCATCGCTGGCTACGTTGTAGCAGAAAACTAATCTACAATCGACTTTTTCCTTGACCAGTTTGAATACATCTATCACTCCCTCCGGGTCCTTCCAGGGGTCAAGTCTGGATACCTGAGTAATTATGGGTTTGTCTGTGGGGATACCGACCTTGGTTATATGTTCCAGTATGATCTTCTCGGTAATATCCTTGTTTTTCTGGCTAAGTGGATTAATAGCAGGAGATATTAGTCTTTGATCTACCGGCAGGTCCTTTTTAAAATACTTTTCACTTGAGAAAACAACCTGGTCGTATTTGAGCAAAAAGCCTTTAAGAAAATCCCACAGTTCCTCATGCGGGTTTGTAAGGTCAATATGGCATCGCCATATCCAGGGCTGGCGTTTCCTATAAGACCTTATTATTGAAAGTGGCTGAGGGTCATGAACGATTACGCAATCGTGATCCAAGTGTGTAAATCTTGAAAAATTTTCATTAACCTGACGATAAGTACGTCTTTTCTTCTCTGATAAATTCAACTTTGCCCCCTGGAGGGCATTGTGAAAACTCTTTGTAATCTCGAAGAATTCCTGGCTTCCGTGCAGAATTCGCCAGCCAGTGTTTATGCCCACATCATTCATTAGCAACACAAGAGAATAAAGAATCTCTGCAACTCCGCCGCCTTGATATGTAGCGCTGAGGTGGACGATATGTTTCCCATATAGCCCTCTCGCGCGAACGTAAATTTCAGCTAATGTTTCATCAGGCACTATGTGACGGAAATCTTCAAGTCTTAGCATATCTTCTCCTTAACAGTTTTTTATTTTAATTAGTTCCTCAAGCAACAATCTAAGTTCATAGACTGAGTCTAAATTGAATCGTGCTTTTGAAATACTATATCCTACTTTGATTGAATATGCATCTGCAGGCAATACTGCAAACAAATCCTCATCGGTGTAATCATCGCCGGCAGCAAGGACAAAGTCCCAATCTTGCCTGGTCAGCCATAATTCTGCCGCCTGGCCCTTGCTTATACCGATATTTTTGACTTCGAGTATTTTGCTGCCCTCAAACACACCGATGTCCAGGTTTGCCGTTAGATTCAAAACAGCATCTCTCAACTCCTGGCTCCTGAGATAAGCCAATTCGGGGTCCGACCGGCGGAAGTGCCAGACCAGAGAATAATCCTTTTCTTCAATGAACGAGCCGGGAGTTCTATCAGTATACAATTCGAGAATAGGCCTAACCGTGTCTTTCCAATCATTTCTTAGTGGCTCTATCACCTGCCACTCGTTGTCTTTTTCTTTAATCCACGCCCCATGTTCAGCAATTAATGAAGCATTAAGACCACCAAGCCAATAATCTAATGTTGCTTTATCTCTGCCGCTGATTATAACGACCTCATTTTTCGGTTCTGACGCGAGTGCTTTTAACAACGACCCAAGTTTTTTATCAGGGCCGGCTTTTTCCGGCTTGCCGGCAAAACCAACAAGTGTGCCGTCATAATCAAGCAAGAATAATCGCTTGCTGCTCTTTTTATATTCGTTGACCAATTTTTTTCTTGTTGGCACAGTAAGCTTACGCACAGAAAGCTCGCGCTGAGTTTTTTTCACATTAGATAGGCTTTCTACAAAGTCGTGAGCCCATCTTGTCACATTATAACGCGAGATTCTTTTTTGCATTAATCTGTTACGCTCAGTTTGTTCTTCTATGGGCATTTCGAGAGCTTCCTTTATCGCATCTACTATCTCTTGTTTGTTGTTGGCATTTACTATAATAGCTTCTCCCAATTCGCTCGCAGCACCTGCCATCTCGCTAAGGATTAAAACACCCTTGCCGTCTGTTTTGGTCGCGACGAACTCCTTGGCTATTAGATTCATCCCGTCCCGAAGTGGTGTTACCAAAGCTACATCGGCCGCACTATAAAGGGCAATAAGTTTCTCAAACGGCAGGAAACAATAGAGATACCATACGGGTACCCAGCCAATAGTTCCACGTTCGCCGTTAACTCTGCCTACAAGACCCTCAAGCTGTTTCCTAAGGTCCATATAGTCTTCGACACCTGTACGGGATGGAACAGCCACAAGTATCAGAGTAACCTTTTCCTTATACTCAGGATTTTGGGATAAAAACAAATCAAATGCTTCCAGGCGTTGGATTATACCTTTGGTGTAATCTAATCTGTCTATTGATATGATTACTTTTCGGTCGCCCACCTTCTTGCGAATTGTGGTAAACCTTTTTTTAACCTCCACGTTTTTTATCGCACCGGAGTAGCGTTGATAATCAATCCCCATTGGGAATGCATCTACTTTCACAATCCTGTTACCTACGGTTAGTGTACCCATAGAGTGTTCAGTTCCTACTATTCGGGCCACACTGCTGAGAAAATGCCGGACATAATCGTATGTGTGAAAACCTATCAAGTCTGCACCAAGGAGTCCATTTAGAATTTCTCTGCGCCAAGGCAAAAGACGAAATAGTTCAAAGGAAGGAAACGGTATATGAAGAAAAAACCCAATTTGCGCTGCTGGAAGTTTTTCTCGTACAAGCTCCGGAAGCAGCATGAGTTGGTAATCGTGGACCCAGATGTAATCGTCTGGCTTGGCGATTTTCAAAACATTTTCACAAAAGATGTTATTCACCTGCTGGTAGGCCTTCCAGTATCGGTCTTCGTATGCTGTGTACAAAGGAAAATAGTGGAAAAGTGGCCAGATGGTCTTGTTGCAAAGGCCATGATAAAAATTTTTCACATCAGCTGTAGAAAGAAAAACCGGCTGGCAATTGTCTTCTTTTAGTTTGCCACGGATTTGCTGCTTTTCGTGAACTGAGAGTTTATCTGCTGCGACACCTGGCCAGCCTATCCACTGGCTCTCAGATGACTTACGGAATGAAGAGAGCCCGATGGCAAGACCACCAACACTTGGTACAAAGCGAATACCACCCGCGTGTCTTGCAACACTAATAGGTAACCTATTTGAGACGATGACCAATCTGGACATGATTTTGGCTAATACTTATTCCCGCTTGGCTCAAGTACGAATATTATTAAAATACGCAAAGAATTCCTATACACAGAATTCGGACTCAGCTTTTTTACACCAGATTCCACGGCAAAACACTATAAAGCAGTATATTAGGATATTCTGATAATAACAAGGCGCAATATTACCTATTGCGGATTTTGCTTTAGAAAAGAATGTTGGGACGCCGAAAAAAGCAATAGACGGGTGTATCTGTCTGTGCAGAACTGCGAACGGATTCATACCTAATCGCATGTGCTTAGCCAGTGGTACGCAAGTATCTCTAAATCGTTAATATCAACAACTTCGTCACCGTTAATATCACCTAACAGACATGGGTCGTTTTCTTGCCAGTCGGGCGCAAAAATTGAAAAATCGCAGAAGTTAATAGGTTCTAATCCATCGAGGTTAGCGGCGTCACATTCGCACGCATCTCCCAAACCGTCCGAATTCCTGTCTTCCTGTTGTGGATTATAGACAAAGGGACAGTTATCGTTCGGGTCGATAATACCATCCCCATCGGAATCCACTGGTTGTGTAATTACGAAGTCATCCCAGTATGCTTCTCCTTTATCAGTTGACCCGTCAGCCCTGTCACCTATTTGGAACTTTGTTTCAAAACCGGTGTGAATCCAAAAAGGACATGTTTTCTTAAATTCACCGTCTATATAAACATCATAAGTTTTTGAAGAGGGATGGACATTGATATCTATAGGATACCATTGATTTGTGGTTAATTCATCAATCATATAGCTATCATCGCCATCATAGCACTTCAAATCATCCTCCTCATCAATTAGAAGATAGATTTGATGATTGTTGAATACCTCGAACCAATGATTATCTGTGTGCGGAATTAAGAAAGAAAAGGAGATGTGGTAATTTTCTGAGAGGTTCACATCATAAGGAGGTGAAACACCCATAGCTTTGTAATCTCCCGTTGAGTCCATATGAACACTGTAAGGAGGACTGACGGATTTATCAGTCGAGGGGTCGAAGGTCGCATCTCCTGATGTGGTAACTGTCCAATCGGTTATATCGTCATCATCAAAATTATCTGAAAAAATTATTTGCGGTGAACCCGCAGCTTCGCAAGTCCTGATGTCCACACAGCAAATATGGGGGAAAATCAGTGCTGCGAACGTCACGAAAACGAATGGCAGACCCGCCTTTCTCATCTTAATACCTCCGCCCAAATTATGTACTTTCGTTTTATTAAACTGACCGCGGAAAAAAATAACCTCTCACTCGAAAACCTTGTACCTTAAACTGGTTGACTTTTGCCTTGAGGAGAGCATGGAATGAAACGGCAGAGAAGCTTTTCTCCTCTGGTTCTCTAAGTCTATAATATATCAGAAAAGACTCGGAAAATCAAAGAAAATCCGCGCAACTACTTATCACCAAGCGGTGGTCAGAGAAAAATGAACCGGCAATCAAGGCGGTAGCGTGGCTGAAAAAATGGTTCTTTGCTGTAGGGCGGAAACAACAACGTTAAATTTTGATTCTTGAATCTGGATTTTGCTTTAGAAAAGAGGGTTGGGACGCCGAAAAAAGCAATAGATAGAGCCAAAACCAAAGATTTTAGAGGAACGCTGGGATTCACCGATATTCTCTTGACTTTTGCCTCGAAATTTGCTATAAGGAATATTGCAGGCTAACCCCTGCGATGTGCGTATAGAAAGTAGAATTTTGAAAGAACCGATATCTGTAACTCAGGGAAATCAGGTCTTGATGGATCGGAAATGCCTACTCGATAGGACTTTCGGACACAAGTAACGATTGCCCACCTATAAGTAATGGGTTCTTTTCAAAATGCTTTCTTACGGCATTAGTGGAGGAGTGCCCTGCAATTAATAAAAGGCCTGTTTTTAAAAACGGGCCTTTTTTTAATGCTTTTTTAGTTGAACTCGCAAAAGGGGCGGAAATATAGGACCATCAAAATTTGTCGAACTTAGCATTTGCTTTCTTTTTTGGGCTTAAGCTAAAGAATAGTTTTGTCGATTAAATAAGAACCGACTGAGGACAATTCTTTCGGTCTAAATTGTTAGTATTTGTTATTAAAAGACTTACAGAGAGGCAAAAATGCCAAAAATACGTAACTTTACGGTTTTACCGGCCTTGCCGGATTCTCTGAAGGACCTCGAGGTTATCGCCAAGAATATGTTCTGGTCCTGGAATCCGAAGTTTGCAGAACTATTCAAACGTGTTGACAATAATTTATGGGCAGCTTGTGGCCATAATCCGGTCAAACTTCTCGGCAGTGTCTCACAGGAACGGTTAGAAGAATTGAGCGGGAATAAGGGTTTTTTGTGTGAACTGCGACGAGTTGCAGAGAAGCTGAAATCGTATCTCGAAGAACCGACGTGGTTTGAAAAGGATTGTCCAAAATATACGAAACTGCTAATCGCGTACTTCAGTGCTGAGTTTGGTGTGCACGAATGCTTACCCACTTACGCGGGCGGGTTGGGAATCCTGGCTGGTGACCACTTAAAAAGTGCGTCAGAACTTGGTGTTCCAGTGGTTGGTATTGGCCTTATGTATCAAAAGGGTTATTTCCGCCAATATTTAAACATCGATGGCTGGCAGCAGGAAATGTATATCGAAAATGATTTCTACAATATGCCCATCGAACTGGTGCGGAAAGAAAGTGGCAGGCCTTTGACCATTAGCGTTGAATATCCGGGCAGGTGCGTGTCGGCTCAGATATGGTGTGTATCAATTGGAAGAGTAAAATTGTATCTGTTGGACACGAACATGGCCGATAATTCGTCGACGGACCGTATGATAACCGCCAGTTTGTATAGCGGCGACCGCGAGATGCGAATTCGTCAGGAGATTATGCTGGGCATTGGCGGCCTAAAGGCGCTGGCAGCTATGGATATTACGCCGACCGTCTGCCATATGAACGAAGGGCATTCTGCTTTTATGGGGCTGGAACGAATCCGACAGTTAAGAAATACCGAGAATATGACTTTTGATGAAGCTGTTGAGGCCACGAAAGCCGGCAACATTTTTACTATGCACACATCTGTAAAAGCCGGGCTTGACGAATTTCGGGTGGAGATGATGGATAAATATTTCGGAAGTTATTTTCCCAATCTTGGCATAAATAGAAAACAGTTTCTTGCATTGGGAAGAGTAGATTCCGACGATGATACCGAGTCATTTAAGATGCCAATTCTGGCGTTGAGACTGAGCAGCTACAGAAACGGTGTAAGTAAACTACACGGGGAGGTATCGCGTAATATGTGGTCGTTCCTTTGGCCTGGTCTGCCTGTTAGTGAGGTGCCCATAAAATCAATTACAAACGGCGTGCATATCAGAACCTGGTTGTCAGATGAGATAAACGCTTTATATGAAAGGTATCTTGGGCCGAGTTGGACAGATGCATTCGCTGATAAGTCGATTTGGAACAACATCGACCAAATTCCTGATGAGGAACTCTGGCGGACGCATCAACGATGCAAAGAGCGGTTGATTGTTTTTGCCCGCAACCGACTTAAAGCCCAGATACAACGGCGAGGTGCTTACCATACTGAATTGAACTGGGCAGAGGAGGTTCTCGACCCCGAGGCACTGACCATTGGTTTTGCCAGAAGATTTGCCGGCTATAAGAGGGGCAATCTGCTGCTTAAGCACCCGAAGCGGCTCATGAAACTGCTTAGCGACCCGAAACGACCCATTCAGCTTATTTTTAGCGGCAAGGCTCACCCGCGAGATACAGAAGGAAAAGATATTATACGTCAGCTTATTCACTTTGCTGCGCAGTATGATATGAGACGGCGCATAGTATTTCTGGAGGACTATGATATTAATGTGGCGAGGTTCCTGGTTCACGGCGTTGACATTTGGCTTAGTACTCCTCGCAGACCGATGGAGGCCAGCAGCACAAGCGGTATGAAAGCGGCAATCAATGGAGCCTTAAACATAGGCACCCTGGACGGCTGGTGGTGTGAGGGTTATACACCTGAGGCAGGTTGGGTTATAGGGGCAGGCGAAAGCTATGAAGATGCCGGGTATCAGGATACGGTGGAGTCGCAGGCAATTTATAATATGCTGGAAAACGAGATTGTTCCATTATTCTACACTCGCTCTGCCGACAATTTGCCACGGGCATGGATAAGTAGAATGAAAAATTCCATTAAGCGAATAACACCCCAGTTCAACACCAACAGAATGGTTGTTGATTACACACAAAGGTTTTATAATTCGGCTATGACCAGATGGCAGTACTTGAGTGCGGAAGCTATGTCCGGGGCCAAGACACTTTCGATGTGGAAATCCAATATGAAAAGCGTCTGGCCTGAATTTGCTATCAAAGATGTAAAAATACAGGTTAACAACGGCGAAGGAAATATAGAACTAAATCAGAAACAAGCCCAGCTTAAGGTCGGCTCGGAACTCAGCGTCAGGGCGTTAGTCAAGCTCGGCAGGATTGACCCGAATGATGTTTCAGTTGAGCTTTATCACGGTTCTGTAGATGCCCGTGGGAATATTAGAGACGGCTCGGCTGTGATAATGGCTCACAAAGAAACCTCGAAGCAGGAGGGCGAACACTGGTTCGGTGGTTTGATGTGCTGCAAAAAAACGGGCCAGCACGGCGTGGCTGTAAGGGTTTTGCCCAGGAACACAGACCTGGTGGACGCCTATGAACTGGGCTTAATTTTGTGGGAAACGCCGAAGTAGCTCGCCGTTGGCAGTTCGGAGTTCATAGTTTACAAACTATGAACCAATAACTATTCATTCTCTTTACTGCTCAAAAGCTCATAAACCTGTTCGGCAGAAGCGGCCTTTTCCAATCCTTGTTTGAATTTCTCATCGAGCATCAGTCTGCTTATTTGGGCTAGGGCCTGAATATGTGGGCCGGTCTGGTCGGCCGGTGAGACCAGCAGAAGTATGATTGTTACAAGTTTTTCATCAATGCTCGCAAAATCAATCGGCTCATGTGCGATTCCGATAGCCATAACGAGTGCCCTGACGGCCTTACATTTGCCGTGCGGGATGGCGATTCCGGAACCAATTCCGGTACTGCGGGTTTGTTCACGTGCTAACACTGCGTCTAAAGCAACATTCTTGTCTAACAATAATCCGTTAGCATCAAGCAAATCCACCAGTTCAGTTATTACGGATTGCTTGTCTTTGCCTTCCAGCGGAACTTTAACGCAGGCTGGCTGCAATATTTGTGTCAGGCGCATCTTAATTAAAACAAAATCTACTACTTTCCAAATACATATCTATACAAACGTAAACCCTTCATTATATCTAATTATCGGCCTGCATACAATAACTTTACAATTTTTTTTTGTCGTTCTGAGTGCAGTTCAGCATAGTGGAAGCATCTAATCGCTGCAATAAAATGACCTCTCGGTGCCCAAATGCAGGCGGGGCGTCTATAGAACCGATAGAATCCCATTTTGCAACAAGTCACAAACGGCCAAAATTTCTGCACTCACTGGCCAATTGGTCGTCACAGCGAGTCCAGCGGGACGGATGCGGTAATCTCAGACTTCCAAGCCCGTATGAGAACGCGCTTTATTCATCGGGCGGCCACAGTTGGACATTAAGCCACGTTGATGACAAGATTACATAGTCCTTGAAGTCGACCACCTTGTAGTCCGGCATTTCTTCATCGTACAGATTAGCCGGCGATGTCAACGGCATATAGCCCGTGTCCCCGGTAACCAGAGACGCTATCTCAGCCTCCGACAAAGGGTAATCGTAGATGCGGACGTCATCTAACGCTCCCTTAAAATAAGCACCAAGAGCATCTCGACCAATATCAATAACCCCATCGAACTCTTCTATATTGTGGTTTATTTCGTTAGTTGCTGAATTGATTTTTTTGCCGTCGTAGACATATATCACCGCTTTTGTTGGCTCTACTATAAGAGCAGCAAATGCCCATTCGCCATCTGGTACTACGAGTCCGGAACTCCAATTCAATGTGTTCACATCATCGTTATATGTGTATCCTATTTCATTCTCATTGTCATTAAAGTTAAGACCAGCGACGGTGTTGGCATCCTGGCTATACACCACACCGGGCCAATTTTCCTGGTAGCCATCTCGTTTTATCCACGTTGATATTGTCACTGTGTCCGTATAGAGATTAAGGGGGGGAATTGATACATAATCATCGCCGTCGAGTATAATTGCTTGGCCGAAGACACCACTGCTGTAAGTTGGGTTACCATATACTTCTCCGTCGCTGCCGCCGCCGCTGTCGTTGGCGTCGCCGTCCAGTTTCCAGTGCCCCACCAGCCCGCAGGGGTCGGGAGTCACTACGTCAACTGTATAATCGCTATCGAGCCAGTCGTTTGCCATTCTACCAAGGTCTGCAAGGTCAGCGACGCAATCACCGGTCACATCGCCTGCGGGCCGGTACTCAGTAACGCATCTGGGTGGATACAGCCTGATATCATCAAAGTACACGGTACCGTCGCCACCATATTGTGTAGAGCTGCTGTCACCAAAGCCAATATAAATCTTTCTGATACTCGCCACGTTCACGTCAGCTGCGACTAAACACGGGTCTTGCAGGTTAATATTCCACTCGGACCAATCACTACACCTCACGTTATTCGGGTCACCTTCGTACGGCAGGACCCCAACATTGGCGTGTGTATCTTTCAAAGCCACGTACATTTGCTCGGTCTCTTCAACATCATTGTTTGGGTCGCCATAGAAGTACAGCGTCAACGCTTTAAAGTCGTATCTGGTCCAATCCTGTGGTGGAACAAATGTGCGTACGACCTCTGAATAAGCCGGCCATTCGGAATTGTCGAATTCATATTTCATCGACTGTAAACCTGTGTGGACTATACCAGTCTCAAGCTGAATAAACGAGCCGGTACCGCTCTGGTCAACCCATGTATCTCTGAGGTTGGCATCGTACGTGTACTCTTCAAAATCGTCCACAGCGACGAAGTCTGCGGTAGTGAAGTTCCAGACATCGCCTTTCCATAAACCGGGGGCGCAGGAGTCATTGACCTCATCAATCCGCCAGTAGTAAGTCGTGCCTAATTCAAGGTTGAGGGGGCCATAATTGTTATGGTCGAGAGGCTGGATGCCTTTATAGACGTTGGGGTCGTTCGGCCCACCAACCGGCCAATTGTTGTTGGCATCGTTGACGTCGTCAAAATTCGTACCGAAGTATATATCGTGCCAGCCGGCCCAGCGCGCCGGCGTCCAGCTAATGGTGACCGGACGCCACCACGGCAGGTGCATTGTATCATCGAGCGGACGCTCCTCACAGGATGTGTACGTACAATGCTCGCACACCCAGCAGACTTGAGGGTCGGTATTGTCCGGCTCCGAATATTTCTTGTCGCGGAGAACATCAACGGTCAGATACCATTCGCCGGCCGTCGGACAGTTGTGCACTTTCTTCTTGATAGCATGTCCCTCACTGTCGGTCATAAACCATCCCTTGTGTTCGAGGGGACTATCATCCTCTTTGTCAGGGCACCCATTGTCTAACTCGTAGTAGTATTTGGAATCCTTGTGGAAAGTCTGAGTCGAGTCGATGATATGAACGTCTTCATGAACTCCATAGACACTTTTGTCAACTTCGGCCACCAAATCCCAAGCACCCGCGTCGAACATGCAGGTCTCGCCTGCCTCCGGGTTCTTCCCGTCTCCGTCGATATCCTCACCCCCGTCAAAGTCGCTGTCGTTGTCTGAGTCACAGTCAACCTCGGCGCGGTCTCCGTCCTTATCTATATCAGGAAAATCCAGCGCATTATTATTGCAGTGTGTATGAAAGGTATAGCTGCGGATTTCCAGCCTGTCTCTCACCTCGTCCTTGTCGGTGTCTGGTTTGTCCTTATCAGTCTTAAACCGCTCTATCTCATCGAAGTCCATAACACCATCCCCATCTGAATCCGTAGTGACCGAAGCCTCCTGCATCTTGGCGGTCACTCCTGCGGACGGCTGTATGAAGGTGTGGGCGAATTTGGTTTTTGAGTAGCGCTTAGCCCAGTGTTCCTGCGGCTTTCCGCCGATGATATACTTATACACATAACGATAGTTGGGACCTCTCCAGGGGTCCTGCGCGTAAACAATCTGACAATCCGACCCGGACGGCGTAGTCCATTCCCAGTAGTCATCGATAACCATCATGTGCCCGGGAATCCTCGCCATGAAGCAATCCAGTGTGTCAACCCATCCTTTGATTTGGTCAAAGTTTGGGTCGGCTACAACGGTGATAGCGGCCCCATTCAAGGCCCATGAAAGGCCATCCGGCTCCTCACTACTCGGTGGTGGTGCGTAGCCGTCGTCGTGCCCCAAGTCTCCCTCAGGCCCCGGATGCAGATTGTGATTCATCTGATAGGAGACACGGTCAATATTCAGGTTACCACCATAGAAATGATTTATCATAGCAATGGAAGTTGGCACGCAATACATTGTCCCGTGTACCTTGTTCTTGGCTGGAGGAGGGGCATCGGGGTGTGGTTTGTCCCAGGCATAATTCCCATTCTCTGGACAACCGGGCCGATGGTCTGGCTTATCATCATACCAAATGCACAACAACTTGGTGTCCTTGCGCTGATAAAGGTGCTGGCAAACGCTTCTGGTACCAACGCTGGACGGCCCCAGGGGTGCAGTCTGTATAATAAGTAACCATCCAGCCGACCAGGGAGTTGGCGTCCCGCTCACATTTGCGCGTACTCGCCAAAAATAGTCGTTATCAGAAAGAGGGCTTGCCGGCGTGTATTCCGAAACCGGCAACCCGGTTAGATTAATAACCGGCGAAGAAAAATTACAGTCGTTGTCCACCTGCAGGTCGTAGGAGCCGGCATCTGCGAAGTCAGACCAATCAAAAGTCGGCGTGTTATCGTCGCTTATACCGACGTTCTGAGGTGACTCTTGTATTGGATTCTCTGGTTTGTGTGCCCATTTGTGAGCGTAAATCGACCAGCTAAGTATTTGCCAGTCATCCGACACGTCACGGTCGTAACCATCAAAATACCTCGCGATGGTATCAGCGAAATATAATCCTTGAGTGTCGAGGTAATCGGCGTTCGTCCAGATACCCTTTGCGACGGCGTAGTTATGAGCCGTGCCCGGGCTGTAACTTCCACTGCTGTTCCAGGCAATAAAATCAACAATATTTGTTGACCCTAGAGTGCCCGAGTACAACGCACATTCGTCCTCGTTATTGCCGAATACTTCGTTCGCATCGCCGGTGTAGTAATGCCCGTCTATGTCAGCGAAGTTGGCATCGTCCGTGCCGACCTCCTGGTGCAGGGTCAAATAACAACCGGCAGGAAGAACCCAGGAAGGCAAAACGATGTTTGGTTCTCCGTTTCGGTTGGATATCGTCCATCCGGTCAGATTAACGTCGGCCGGACCCGAGTTGTAAATCTCGACCCATTCATGGTTGTGCGCTTCGGAACCACTGCCCACATTGCCGTGCGTGTAGAGAACTTCATTGATGACTACCTGGCACATCGCAGCATCGGGCCAACCAATGGCACACGCCATCGCCAATATTAAATATAGAACAACCGCGTTCGATTTTCGAAGTGACTCAAAATGTTTCATCAGACAATTCTCCTTCTTAATTTGCGGAACTTTTAATATTTGCGGGATAAACTCCGTTCAGCGTTCTGTACGTCAAAACCGCACAAGGTAAGATAATGCCCATCACGTACCAGTTCATCACATTCTCCTCAATATTTTCCTGCTCTTTCGCAAGAAAACAGGATTCTTTTGTGGCGAGAGAGTTTGCTGGAAAACGAGAGAAGCTCTCTAAGCACTTAATTCCATTACAGTAACATTGCAGACTTTTATACAGAATTCGAGCACGAATGTCAACAAAATTTCGGAGCGTTTTTGCGTTTTTCCTAATTTCAGACAAATAGAAATTTCATAGTTGTAGGCGGGAAAAGACTTCTCGGCAAAAGAACCAGCCACTATTACTCAAGCAAAACAGGGCACGCAGGGGCCAACTTTTCCCTTTACATCCTGATAGTACCCAGCTAAAATGGCATAGCATAAAATAATGTAGGTGCGTGAATATAGTCCATTCGAGACACGAGATTAACTATGGAAAAGATAAAGCTTTATGATACGACCCTTCGCGATGGTATGCAGAGCGAGGGCATCAGCTTTTCGCTGGAAGATAAGCTCTCAATCGCCAGATGTCTTGACAAGCTCGGCATCGATTACATTGAGGGTGGATATGCTGCCTCCAACCCTAAGGAGATGCAGTTCTTTCAGGAAGCGGCGAAGCTAAGTCTGGAGCATTCGAAAATTGTAGCATTCGGGAACACTCGCAGAGCCGATGCAAAGGTCTCGGACGATGTCTCGCTCAATGTAATGCTTGAGTGCAAGACATCAGTTGCCACCTTAGTCGGCAAAAGCTGGGATATGCACGTAACAGAAGTGCTGGGCTGTTCGCTGGATGAGAACCTCACTGTTTGTGCTGAATCGGTCGGGTTCTTAAAAAAGCACGGACTTGAGACCATTTTCGACGCTGAACATTTCTACGACGGGTACAAGCAAAATCGGGAATATGCGATGAAGGTTCTGGCTGCTGCGGCTGAAGCCGGCGCTGACGTTCTGGTGCTTTGCGATACTAATGGTGGGTGTCTGCCGAATGAAGTGTACGAAATTACCAAGGCCGTCTGCACTGAGGTAAGCCCAATGGTGGTCGGCATTCATACACATAATGACAGCGACTGTGCAACAGCCAATTCTTTAGCAGCGGTTCGAGCCGGTGCCCGCCACGTTCAAGGCACGATTAACGGACTTGGTGAGCGATGCGGCAATACCAATTTGTGCACAGTCATACCTGACCTTGCACTCAAGATGGGGTTTGAAGTCCTTAGTTCGGAAAAAATCAAAACCCTGACGGAAGTGTCACATTTTGTTTTTGAGATTGGAAATCTAACGCCCGTGATGAATATGCCGTACGTCGGCGAGAGTGCTTTTGCGCACAAGGCAGGTCTGCATGTGAACGCACTGCGCAAAAACAAATGCACGTATGAGCACATTGACCCGAAGCTTATTGGTAATGAGCGGCGGTTTCTTATATCTGAACTAAGCGGTAAGTCGAATATTTTGGCCGAACTCGAAAAGGCAAAGATAGCTGAGGACAAAAAATTGGCCAGGAAGATACTTGACCGTGTTCAGCAACTTGAGAATGAGGGCTATCAATTCGAGACGGCTAACGCCAGTTTTGACCTGCTGGTCAAGAAAATTATGGACACATATAAACCATCCTTTGAACTTATGAAATATCATGTAACCGTTGAAAAACGCGCAACGGGCAATCTGGTTACCGAGGCAACGGTTAAGCTCAGGGTCGGCGACAAAGTAGAGCATGTTGTAGGCGAGGGTGACGGCCCGGTCAATGCGCTCGATGCTGCGTTGCGAAAGTCGCTGGAAAATTTTTACCCCAGTATTAAGGATGTTCACCTGATTGATTATAAGGTGCGTGTAGTCAATGCCAGAGCTGGAACTGCTGCGCGTGTGCGGGTAATAATTGAGTCCCGCGACAAGAAATCCGTTTGGGGGACGGTTGGCGTTTCGGAGAATATCATCGAGGCAAGCTGGCAGGCACTAATCGACAGCGTAGAATATAAATTGCAAAAAGATTCGCAGTGATTTTAGTTGTGCCGCGCAAGTGCTTTTTAAGCGGAATATTCCGCTACTTTTTACCGTAGCAGCTTATTGGCACAACAAGGGCACACCTATAAACAATCTCGTCAGACAGCTAACGGCTATTATGTTACTTACACCGGCAGGCCCGTGGTTATTCTCTGGCGTTTTTTTCTCCGGCGGGGTTCTGTTGCCGGCTCCGCTTCAATTTGCCTGTCCTGCGAAGCTACTCGGACAGCTTCGATGGCTGTATCTGCAAATAAATCGCCGCCTATTTCCTCGCATAGTCCTTTTGCTCGATTGAAAAGTCCACCTGAAAGCATTATCCGCATATTGGGCCAGGCATTTACAGCTCTTATCCCATCTATCAATCGCCTGACATTCGGCGCCTGCTTTGGAGCGGTGCCGTAAATCAGCAGGATATCAGGGGCATATTCGTTTATGAAGGCGAGGATGTCGTCATTAGTTAGACCGCCGCCGAGGAATCTTACTTCCCAGCCATCACTCTCGAACAGGTCGGCCATAATTTGGGCGCCGAGTTCCTGCAATTCGTCTGGGGCACAACATATTACTATTTTCTTGTCTCTGTTGGGCCTGCGCGGCAGCTTATTTTGAAGCTGGTCCACAATCGTGCGGTTAATTCGTGTCGCCAGGTGTTCCTGAGTGGAAGGTATTTTGTCGCAGCGAAATAACTTCTCGATTTCCACCATAATTGGCCATATAACATCTATGTAAACCGAGTTGGCGGGTATGCCACTCTGTAAAGTTTCTTCTATAACGGTGCGGCACCGTTTTCTATCTCCGTGAAGCAAGGCATCTAAATAGCATTCCAGAATACTCTCTTTTACCATAATAAAATCTCCAAATACATATTCTCTATTTCTCGCATATTACCTATTATGCCGTTACAAGCAAAATCAAAATGCTAAATGGCAAGATAGGTAATATAGGTATCGGAGGATGGTAATGTAAAACTTTAGTTAAAATAGGGGGTTTACTAAAACGGCTATGAATATCCCTACATTGTATTTGACGTAACTGCTGTATTACCAAACGGTTACTATTTTAAGTCAGTTCAGCTTACCAGAATCTCGATTTTTTTACAAATAATTTATGTGGCTGGAGGAGGTGAAGGTGTGGAATTTTGAATCTCAGCTCCCATACGGAGAGTCCACAATTCTGAAAGCAGCTAATTTTGCAAAAACGAACTGCCCGGCAACTGTTTTATTAACCCCTTAAGCTGTAGCGATATCAAGCCGGCGTTAATACTTCCAGGAGCTAAATCGGTCCCTGCGATTATTTGTTCTACATGCAATGGCTCTTTGCCCAGATAATCATAAATCTTTTTTTCATTCTTACTTAGATTCAATTGGCTAACCTTAAACAAAGGTGTTTCGTTCCTCTCAGAGGCCTTTGCAGCGGCGGTGCTTACGTGGCTTTGCAGGCGTTGGCCGATATAACCCAAGGCCTCCATTACATCTTCAACAGATTCAACGAGTTTTGCTCCCTGTTTTATCAATTGATGTGCACCTTTACTTAACGGTGAATCTATCTTGCCCGGCACCGCCATCACCTCGCGGTTGTTATCCAGCGCAGCTCTGGCGGTAATCAACGCCCCGGAATACAAGCCGGCCTCAACAACAATTGTGCCCAGTGACAGTCCCGCTATTATTCTGTTGCGGGGCGGGAAATTTTCGGAGAGCGGCTCGTACTGCAATGGCAATTCGCTGATACAGGCACCGGATTCGGTTATAAGTTCAAACAGCTTTTTGTTCTCGGGCGGAAAGATATTCGCCAGGCCGCAGCCCTGCACTGCAATTGTGCGGCCTTTGGCTGATAGCGATCCCTGATGGGCAGCGGTATCTATACCGCGGGCTATCCCGGAACAAATAGTAAAGCCGGCGGAACCTAAGAAATGAGCAAGCCGAGAAGATTGCTCCTGGCCGTACAAGCTGCAGCGACGCGTACCAACTATTGCGATGGCTAAATTGTCGGCGTCGGTCAAAGTGCCTTTAACGTAAAGAACCGGCGGTGGGTCATAGATTTGCTTTAATGGAGGTGGATAACGCTCATCTTCAACGTGGATTATCCAGACGCCGAGTTTCTCAGCCAGTTCCAATTCAGCGGCAGTGTCGAATTTAGTGCGGGTTCCGGCAATCTGTTCAGCGGTTTTGTGGCCTATACCATCTATGTGAGTGAGTTCGCTGACCGAAGCGCCCAAGGCCTGGTCGGGCGAGCCGAAGTGCTTTATGAGCTTTGCAAAAGTCGTGGCACCAACATTATCTGCTCTGATTAGTTTGAGCCATTTTTCGATATCAATGGAGTTATGTGGTTTTTTAGCCATCTTTGCGTACGTTTCGGAAAGGAAAAATCGTAGCTGGAGTTTATCTGATAATGAGCGTGGGTCAACAAAAAATCCGGTTAAGGGTGAAATAGGGTTTGTTTTGGGTTTGTTTTGCCCGCGTCTGCGAAGTGGTACATTTTCATAATCCTTTGTTATAAAAGAAGTTAAGTTCATTAGGGCATCCAGCAAATTGGGTTTGTTTTGCATATTAATCGTCGATCGTCGATCGTCTCTTGTCGCTCGTATCCGCCTTCGGCGGACAAGTTTCGCTCCAAGGTTCATTCCCCTAAGATGATTTTTTGCGTGTATCTGCTGATACGATTCTTGCCCCCCCGTGGGCTTGCCTTGCACTACCAGAGTACAGGGTTGGAATTATACCAAAATTCGAACAAAAGTCAAGAAAAAACGGCCAAAAAATTAGCCACAGAGGACACGGAGGGGTTGGCAGGAAAATCGACCCCAATTCAATGAATAAGAGTTGCGTTGAAACGCTTTGTTCGGCAGTTATAGTGTCCTTGTTGCGTCGTTGGACGAATTATCGTTCTGACTCATTAAATCATTCATGGCAGCAGGAAGCCTTCTCATGCGCAGAAAGAGGTGGGTAATGGGAAACAGCCAAGTTGCAAACCCGAGTGCAATAACGACCAAGCCTGTGGCAGCTCCTGCCCATGTGCCAGCAAACATTCGTGCCAGCATTCCACCCAGACTGATCACGATTCCAAAGAGAATAACAACCACACCTAGGACTCTAATTTCCTTCCAGAGTTGTTCAAGCAAGATACCTGGGGTAATGAGAGGGGGCAGCAGAAAGGCTGCGTAGAGCCCGCCAAGAATCTGACTGACAGGGATGAGAATCTTCTGAAGAGGTGGTCGATCGGCCAAGCCTTCAACATTTGTCGCAACTGACAAACCCAGTGAAATGATGGCAAGTAGGGCAATAAGACCCACAAAGACGAGCGTTGTCTTGACGCGTTTTGTAGGGGCAATAAGACCTGCTGCAAAGACGAGCGCGAAACAACCAAGAAAGGCGCTTCCAGTATCAACTGCCGTTTGGTTGCCGAAGACAGCAAGGGCTACCCCTCCGAGCAGACTGCCCAACATCATCGCAAGAAATGCTAATGGTACCATGATAAGCCACCGTATTGCCTTCATTTGTCTCTTTTCGTCTGTATAAGAAGTTCCCGTTGCTTCTTCAATATTTATCCGCCTATGGTGGACTCGTCCAATCTATCCGACAATCAGCAAAGCCACGTAGGGAATAAGACTGAACACAAAGACCAATACCTTGTATAGTCCGAGGAACGAGTAAATGGCCACGTTGAAGGTTTCTCGGGAAATGGAGAACCATTTGCTGTGTATTCGGTAGGCCCAGTCTCCGGCACAGATACACATCAGCGACGAGAGAAGCAGCAATGCTACGTTCAGAATCGTACACCACATAAAGAATGTTGTTAGTGTCTGAATGTCCATGATATTTCTCCTTTATCTTTCTGCATCCAACAATGCTTATACAGTCTGTATAAAATGCCAAACAGTTTCGTATCTCGTGTTTCGGCCCAGTTAGAAAATAAACAGGCGCCTTCGGCAGTTTACTTCTAACGGGCTAAATCTTTAGTCTTTAGTTGGATAAAATAGCTGAAAAGACCGTAAAAATCAAGTGGAAAAATGCAAGCATTTTTGGCGATTTGGTTAATGGTAATTGGTGAATAGTTTTCCCGCGTGTGCAAACAAGTCCCTGAGGGACAAGTACCTGAGGCACAAGCAAGCTTGCTGCACACCCTACCCGTCTGGATTCCCGCTACCCGCTTTCGCTGGCACAAGCTTCGCGGGAATGACCGAGTGGAGATTGCCGGGGGCTAACAGGCGGGGGGGCATCGTGTTTTTAACTGAAAAAAACAAAAAATATGCGTATTTTTTTGCCGGTTTACAAAAAAAGTGTTAAGAGAAATATTTCCTATTATCGGGGTTAAATGGGGGAAGCTGTTGAGCGTAGGAGAAAGGTTTTAAGGGATGAAGTTGAAGCTTGGGAGAACTGGGGAAAGAGTGATAAGTCTTTGAATCGCCATCATCTTTACCCCCTTTTAACAGCGCTGTACTGCGACGGTCAGGGAACATT
>CAZQYB010000003.1:0-33882 GCA_964597535.1 uncultured Pirellulales bacterium
ATCGTCAATTCCAATATAGTCGGCCACAGTAAACCGCCAGACCCTGCCTTTCCACGTATCGTCATTGGCCTCATTGACCTCATCGACGCGCCAGTAGTAAGTCTGTTCTAATTCAAGCAGGCCTGGAGCACAACTGTTGACATCGACATTCTTATAGGTAACGCCCGGCGCCTGGTAGGTGCAGTTGGCATCATTAACATCATCCCAACTGGTGCCGATGTACACATCGTGCCCATTCGTATCTGACACATAGTCTCCCGGCATCCACATAAGCTCCACATTACAAGGCACATCCGACTCGCCATCGTAGGGACTCGGAACCCAGGCAATGCCAAGGTTTCCTCCCCTGAACAATGCTTCTATTTTGCTCTGGGATATTTCGCAGTCATAGACTCTAAAGTCGTCCGCCTTGCCGGCGAAGTCCGCGTCTCCGTCCCGGTCGGTGCCGATTCTGAATCCCTTTTCCTCATTGGCGGCAGCCTGACCGAGAGTGTCGCCTTTCGCATCATCAGTGGAAGCTACGAGAACCGTGTCGAAGTATATCTTCATCGTGCCTTCGGGTCCATTCTTGGTAAAGACAAGGTGATGCCAGTCGTCCTTCCATGTAAGACCGTTGGTCATCCACTGAAGTCGGTCGTTGGTATCGTTGCCGGCCTGCCAGCGGACTCCGTGGTCGCCCTCGCCCTCACCTTCGCTATCGGCGCGCACCAACAATTCCAAATCGTCATCACCGAAGCCGCAGAAACGGTTGTTGTCGTCGCCCTCTCTCCAGGCATCCTTCCACCAGACGGAAATGCTTATTGACTCACCAATGTAGTCAAACACCGCGTCCATCAAATCGACACGTTCGTCTTCATGGAAATGGATACAGCCGGGGAACTGGCCGTCATTAGGGTCCCATGTGTCGTCCCGGTAATCGTGAATGTCCCCACGTATTTCATGGCCGGAAGAATCCCCGACGTCGGCGTCGCTGGTCTCATCAAACTTGTACCAGACGATCATATTCGGGTCGACAATGAAAGCTCTGGTTTTGAATTGCCACACCCTGCCCTTGTATGTATTGCCGTCATCGACCTCATCGATTCTCCAGTAGTAGTAGGTTGAGAAATCAAGAGGGCCAGGACTGTAATTTGTATCGGTCACATTGTCGTACTCAACATTTGGGTGGGTCGTGCTATTAGCATCATTTACGTCACTAAAATCGGTGCCGAGATAGACATCGTGGGACTGGGCTGTGCATCCGCTGGTCCACTGGAGTTCTACATTAGGGTCTACCTGTATCGCAAGGTCTCTGGGGTACGGGTCGTAGACACTGCCGTCGTTGGTCGTAAACTGCCAGACATCGCCCACCCAGGGACTCGCATCACATGCGTCATTTACCTCATCGACGCGCCAATAATAAGTTTTTCCCAATTCAAGCGACGGCGTAAAGCTGTTAGTGCCGTGGTGCTCCAGAAACGGACTTGCGCTTTCGTTCACATCACTCATACTCGTGCCGAAGTACACATTGTGGTCAACCGCATATTCTCCGGCCTGCCAGCTAATGTTGTTTGCATCGGGACACACATTTAGGGCGTAATTTTGGGGAGTCTCGTCCCAGGCTTTTACCCAAACGAAGTTAGCTCTTACTATGGTATTGCCGTCCACCACCTCAACAAGCACATCTCCCATGCCGTTGAAAGCCGTAATATACCCGGCGTTGACATCCTCTAACATATCTGCCGTTACATCACCATGTATTATGAATACGCCCTCATTGATGTCCATCGCATATTTACCGACGTGATTGAACGAGCCGCACTCCAGAGTTCCGGAATCAAGGTTTATGAAGGCATTCGCGTCACCCACAGCATCATTCGGATCTGAGCCCGGAGCCCTGAACTCGCCGCTGACAGTAATCGTGCCTCCGTCGAGATTCAACGTCCAGTCCCGGCGACCGCCACCCTCGTAAGCAAGTGTAGAGCACGTAATAGTTGCGCCGCCGCTTACATTCAGTTCGCCGCCGCCGCCGTCTTCGTCTTCTCCCCACGTAAGCCCCCCACCAACTTCCAGGGAGCCGCCGCCCATATTCAGATAAAAACGCGTGTCGTTATATTCACCGCCGTTGTACGTTGTCTTTATATTATTGCCGACTGTAATCGTAGGGTTACCACTTACGTTAATTGTCCAAACCGCGTGACACCGTTCACCTATTATCCAGTCTGTGCCAATGTTAACGCTGGGGTCCTCCGTTATATCAATGGTGCTCGGTCCATGGTAGATGTCCTCCCACTTCCATATCGAGCCGATGTTAAAATTTCCGCCGGCTCCTATAGACATGTCTTGAGCCTCATAAGGGCCCTCCATTTCCCAGACATCCACAACGCAATCGATATGCGGCCCAATTTCACCTCCCCAATACGGCCTGATCAGTGCTTTATCATCCGGGCCCGGCACACCGGGCGTACCGGGCAATCCGGTCCCTTCCAGCCTCCAGTTGCATGGGTCACAAAACGAATTGCTGTCGGGATAGGCGTTAGTCCAGTCATACTGAGCAGCCGAGACACTGCCCGCCAGACCCAGCACTAAAGCTCCAGCGATTAACACAATCAATTTTCTACCTGTGGCAGAGCTACACATAACGTTCCTCCTTTTCAAAAATTAAACTATGACTTTATTTTGTTTTAGCCAAACACCAAAACCTCCATTATTCTCAACAGGCATCCAGACATCCACGTATTTGGCGCCTGTCCCTGACAACCTTTGATGCCTCGCCTGTTATCTCACCCAAGTTTAGACGGCAAGCCCGGGTGTGTAAGAAAATTCAGAAAAAAACCACTCCTCGGCACAAAACTCCCACTTCCGAGCCACAACCGGCTCACCAAAGTCTGTACCTTTTTACTCAATTTTTGCCCATAAACGGCAAAAATTGCACAAATCTAAGACATAGAGTCCACAGACTCCAATATTGTACTTATACCAAATTAGCTGCCTAATTGTCAAGAAAAATTTTATCGACAAATTGACAAAGCAAATGCCAACTCTCCAAATCACGCCAGACAAAGCACTCGTACGTCGTCAACAGAAGTGGGACAAATCTAACTCTGAGTTTGGACGCAGGATGTCATATTTTTGTTTTCGGCGGCAGCTTTCAGGATTGTGAACATACAGGACATTGGGTACGTATATTTTTTATCGTGAAATCCGCTTGAGGAGTCTATCACAGGTGCGGCTTTACTAAAGCTATGTTCTTTATTTGCCGATACTTACATTAGAATGAACCCAGTGTTCAAATCTTCGTGTTACGGCTGCTGAAAAAACCGTCCGTATAAAAGCTGGATGTATAATGTGGGCCGTGTTAGGTTTTTGCGCAGCCGACGGGGACGGAGTCTGAAAAAGTTGGTTATTCTTGAAAGTGGAAATGGAATATTATGACTTGTAAGTTGAAAATGTTGTTAGCTTTAATTTGCGTGTGCTGTTCATCTTGTTTGGCAGGCGATGCTGAACAGCAAGAGACACCAGGTAATTTCACAAATCCGACTGCAGTGAAAGAGGTAGTGAGTGGCAAACGTATGGTGGCGAACGCAGCATGGTGGGGTTTTGACAAAAATGACTCAACAAAGGTTTTACAGGGAGCAATCAATTCCGGCGCGAGTAAGGTAATTGTCCCCTATATGGGAAGCGAGTGGATTGTTCGGCCGATAAAACTGGCCAGCAATCAGGAGATTGTTTTTGAGCCTGGTGTAGTTGTAACTGCGAAGAAAGGAGAATTTAAGGACAAGAACGATTGTTTATTCAGTGCGATTGGCAAGAGGAATGTGAGTTTGCGCGGCTATGGAGCCACACTGAGAATGCAAAAAGAAGATTATATACAACCTGATTATCCACAAGGACAGTGGCGGATGGTTCTTCTATTTGCAGGGTGTAGCGATGTAAGTGTATCGGGACTGGTACTGCGAGACAGTGGGGGCGACGGTATCTATTTGGGTCAGGGAGTATTTCCTCCTTGCAAGGATGTACTAATTAAAGATTGCATCTTTGATAATAACTACCGCCAGGGAATAAGCGTAATAAGCGCTGAAAACCTTCGGATTACAAATTGCATCTTCAAAAACACCTCAGGCCATTCGCCAAGTGCAGGCATTGACATCGAACCGAATGTATCCAAGAATAAGCTAATCAACATAGTTGTTAGCAATTGCATATCTGAAAATAATCAAGGTCGTGGTTTCGTAGTTGCTTTACACAAACTTACTAAACTGTCTGCCGATATATCAATATTATTTGTTGATTGCTATATAAAAGGGTGTGGTAGAGGCCTGGAAGTAGGAACTCATAGTAGTGAAGGGCCAAAAGGTTTAGTAGAGTTTAGAAACTGCGCCATCGAGGATACCCTGAGCGCTGGAATTTGGATTGTGACAAATACAAGGAGCTTTGACTTACGCTTTACAAAGTGCAAGATCAAAAACGCCAATTCTGCAAAGTCTTTTCCTGAGAAAAAATATATGTTTTCCGATGAAGGGTACGGCTTTCCGGTTGTCTTGCGTGCCAGAAAGTGGAAGCCTTCTGAAAAAGGTGGTGAGATTCAATTTAATGATTGTTACGTATATGACCAAAAGTCTCGTGCGGCTGTTTACGTACGGGCATCTTATTCGGGCCTCTTAAATGCTAAAGGCACCATTTATGTGCAAAACAAATTCGCTGACAAGCTAGTTTCAGGTCCAGAGGCTGAACATATTAGTTTCAAAGTTGAACGGCTGCAGCCCTAAAAAAGAGATAATATGGTGCCCAAAAACGAGGCAAAACAGCGGTTATTAGCTAACGTAAGCACTAAACATTACGGCACTGGCCGTAAACGTATTGATTGGTTTTTGGCTTACGCGGCAGCGGCAAAACCCACCTGCTGTGTGTAATCTGCCGCCAGCTTGCTCGTCAGGAAAGGAAAATATAATTGACTTTGGTCAGAGATAGGCAATTGGCAAAATACGATAGCTGGAATCACGTGTGCGTTGTCGCACACGTGAAACGGTCACAAACTTGGGCGGTATGCAGACACAATATCATCATCCACCTGTACCGTATAACCTGCGGACCGTATCCGGCTTAGTACACGGTCGAGTTTGGCTTCGAATCCTTCGATTTGATGATACTCGAATACGATGTTCTGGATGTGTCTGAATAAAACAGCCGGTACTGATGAAAAAATGTCATATTCACCGCCCTCACAGTCAACCTTAAGAAGGTCAACGGAACGGAGTTGGTGGCTTTCGAACAGCTCTACGAGAGTCACGCTCGGAACGCTGCGGCGCTCGGCATGCTGATACCAGTACCTGGACACGTGGACCTCGTCGTCGTCAAGAATTTCGGTATTTAGGACGATTTCATCTGAATCACTGACTGCCTTGTTGACCGCGGTAATCCGATCTTGAAAACAATTGTTTTTGATGTTCTGCTTTAGTATCTTGAAGTTTTCTGTCGTCGGCTCATAAACGATGACCCGTCGAGCGTTCAGGTATTTCACAGCATAGAGAGAGAAATCCCCGATGTACCCGCCAATATCGACAATGATTGAGGCAGGTGGCAAGGTCAAGCGGCGAATGTATGGCTTATCTATAAAGATTTCTCGGACGATTCGAGCGTCCCAGATGTTTCGGCGAATTGTGATGCTCAATCCGTCGTGGGTGCGTAACACGACTATGCCTTTTCCCTTTCGCTTAAGTGCTCGGCGAAACTCATCAGGGTTGACGAATAGCCTTTTTGCTGCGATGTTTGTACGAAATTCATGGTACCTTGTGCCCGCCAATGCGTACGCGTCCCTCAAAAGAGGTACCTTCCGCACGAAGCTTTTAATTACATTGATCATGAGCATTGCTCCGATTACGTAGCCCAGTACCAAGTACTTGACGGCTCAGACTAGTGAAATCTGTATCTAAATAAACTGACTGGAACATCAAGCATAATTTCGCAAACTCCCGCATTCTAAAGGAAGCCGGTATCATAGATTGGACGGGATGTCGCTATTTGCTCCATATTTTAATGCCGCAGTTCCAAATGTCAACAACCACATGCGTCTTCTAAATTGATATTTTTGTTTTTTGCGGGTAGATTATGGCTCGAAGTACAGCCCTGCCGTCTTACAGAACCCTATTATAAGCGCCCCAGCGGCTGAACATATTAGGCTTAAGGTTGAACAGCTGCAGCCCTAAACAAGAGATAATATCGTGCCCAAAAACGAGGCAAAACAACGGTTATTAGCTAATGTAAGCACTAATATTGCGGCAATGGCCATAACCGTATTGATTGGTTTCTGGCTTACGCGGCACTTTATACAGCAATTAGGGATTGCCGCATATGGAATGATTCCTCTTGTTACACAAGTGATAGCCTATTTTGAGCTTTTCTCAAAGGCAATCAGGGATGCGGTGGGCCGCTTCGTAGCCATCCATTTTAATCGACAGGAAAACGAGCAAAGTAATATATATTTCAACACCGCCTTGTTCTTTGTGGTGATATTGTGCCTTTTGCTCTGTATTGTTGTTATTGCGATTGCCGCTATACTGCCTTGGATATTCAATGTTCCCCAAGGACACGAGAGAGGTGCGCGTTGGCTTTTTATTTTAGTGGCTTTATCGTCGTTTTTTGCTGCGGTGACAAGCCCATTTGCAGTTAGTACATTAGTCAAACATCGTTTCGACCTCAGCAATTTAGTCACGATACTCAGCAAGCTGCTGCGAGTGTCAATTGTAATACTGTGCTTTGCATATTTTGGTCCCTCGCTCAAGTATGTTGGATGGTCCTATTGTGGCATGGGTGTATTTTTATTAGCCGGCTTTATGTGGCTGACGAGGCACTTGACGCCCCAGTTGCGTATTAGGTGGAAATCATGTAGATGGAATGCCCTGCGTGAGATGACCGCAATGGGAGGCTGGATGACAATCAACCAAGTTGGGACGCTGCTGTATTTGAGTACCGACCTGATAATTATTAACCTGCTGTTAGGTGACGTACAAGGTGGGCGATACGGACCTTTTGTTCTTTTGGTTTCCTTGGTGAGTATGATAGGCACGGCTATTGCAAGTGTGTTTACTCCGATTGTGTATGAATTCCTTGCACAGAAGGAAAATGATGCATTAGTACAGCACACAAAGCGGTCAACGAGGTTCATGGGATTGATAACTGCGCTTCCTACGGGCCTGCTGTGTGGCTTGTCAACTCCCTTATTAAGGCGTTGGCTCGGTGCATCATTTGCTGATTTAAGCCCTTTAATGTGGCTGCTCGTTGGACCGTGGGTAGTGAACGTTACCGTCAGGCCAATGTTTTCAATTTACAGGGGTATGAACAAGGTTAAGGTCCCCGCGATTGTCATTTTGGCCGGCGGTACAGTAAACGTTATTATGTCGGTGTTGTTGATAAAATATACGGGCCTTGGACTTTATGGTGCGGCCGTGGCATCAGTATTCTGCCTGACAAGCAAGAATTTGTTCTTTACTCCCATTTACACAGCAGTGCAGTTGGGCCGTGCGAAGTCCATATTCTTTAGAGATATGATTCCGGGAGTGCTTATGGCCGCGTCAGTGTCACTGGTGGGGTTGGGTCTGAGCCGGATGTATGACCTGAGTTCGATTCCGCGTTTGTTTGCAGTTGCTTTGATGTTAAGCCTCGTCTACGTTTTAGTATCCTACCAGATAGCTCTGAACAAAGAGGATAGGAGTTTCTTGCTGTCCCTGCTTCGCAGACGGTAAGAATATGAAAAAAATATTACTTATAAATGAAGGGCGAGCGGACAATCTTGGAGATGAGATTATCAGACTTGTTCTGGAGAAACTTCTGAAAGGGACCGATTGTGATGTGGATTGGGTGAGGTTTTCGGGACAGGGAAAAGCCAGGCGTGCCCCGGTGATTCCATCTAAGCCACTTTCCGCGAGTTTGTGGAGAAAGTTTGTGAGAAAAACGTCGCCTGTGGAATTGCGATGGCTGGTTAGAAACTGGCGAATCTTTACGAGATATTTGAGAGCAAATGAGTATGACTTGATACTAATAGGAGGCGGACAGCTTATTCAGTCTAACGGTGCTTTTGGGCTGGCAATGTTTATCTGGGTTTCTTTGTTTAAAAAATTGCATAAGAAAAAGATCATATTAATAGGAGTGGGGGCCGCTGAAAGATACACCAGCTTCGATAAGTATTTGTACAACAAATCACTGAATTTGGTGGATGCCGTCTACGTCAGAGACAGAGGTTCCATGGCTGTTTTAAAAAGCGTTTTCGGCATTTCCACCAAGCTGATTCCTGATGTCGCCTTTTACATAAGCAAAATATACAAGTACCCCATACATAAAGAAAAGAGGGTGCTGTTCTGTCCTGCGAATTACGAATTTTACAAAAGAGACAATCTTAGTACCGGCCTGAATGAGAATGAATATCTAAAATATTGGGAAGACCGTGTGCTGGAATATTTCAAGAAGGATTATCAGGTAAAACTGTTGTGTATGAGCAGGAATTTCGACCTGCCCATCACAGAGAAACTGAAGCGAATCTTATTTGATGGGCACGGCGTTGACATAGAAATTTTAGATATTTTTACGTTGGAAGAACTGACGAGAGAAATAGCAGAATCCGAAGCGGTTGTTGCTGGGCGGATGCATGCTTTGGTCATAGGCTACTGCTATGGATGTAAAATGATCCCTTTTAGAACATCGGAAAAGATAAAGGCGTTTGAAGAAGAATACATAAACAGCAGCACCTGTTTGGACGAAGTACAAAGGCGTGTTGTCAGCACGATCAGAGAGGTTATCAGCGTTGCTTAGTCGACCTTGGCTTGATGTGTTGGGTTAGACAGACTGTAAAGAAAGTATATTCTAAGCTGATTATCCGGTAGATAGGTGGATATAATATAAGTCCGACCAAATAAAGTCCGCTGAATTAACTATCGAAGGTGTAGATTTTTGTGAAAGGCAGTTTAGAGTTCTCCTTTGTATCCTATGCTCGAATTCAGGAAATATTTTAGAGATGATTAAAACTCATAACAGACCGCTTCGCATTTTGCATATTGTGGGTAGGCTAAGACGCGGCGGAATAGAGACATGGCTTATGGATGTCATGCGCAACACCAGCCGAGAGGAATTGCAGATTGATGTGTGCCTTATAGCTCAGGACAAGGGGGCATATGAAGGCAAATCCGAGACAGCATACGAAAGGGAATTTGAAAGTTTGGATGGCAGGATACTGCGCTGTCCACTAAACAAGAAGAACCCTTGGAGCTTCTGTCGTCGATTTAAACAGTTACTGCGCGCTGAACGCTATGATATTGTTCACTGTCATGAGTATTATTTTTCCGGCTTTACTTTGCGCTCAGCTGCTCTGGCTGGAGTGCCTAAGCGCATCGCCCATATTCATCCTGTGGAAGATTTAAAATTCCAAAAGCCTTTTCGTTGCCTGTACACGTGGTTGATGAAAAGCTGGATTCGTCGATACGGGACCGGCTTTGTGGGGCCCAGCGACGCAAGCCTGGAGAGTTTTTTTGGGCCGGATTGGAAACAAGATCCAACCAAGCAAGTAATCTACAATGGAATCTACATCGGTCGTTTTGCCAAACCTGTCGATAGAGCGAAGGTACGTCGTGAGTTGAATATTCCCGAAAATGCTCTGATTGTACTGAATGTTTCAAGGTTTACCCCTCATAAGAGGCACGAATTTCTCGTGCAGGTAGCGGAACGTGTTTTGGCACAAAGGCAGGATGTGTATTTTCTACTGATCGGAACAGGCAAGCTGAAAAAAACGATTGAAGAGCAGGTTTGTGTGAAAGGCCTTGAGAAGAACTTCCGATTTATTTCCGGTGCACCCAGTATTGATTGCTACTGGTTAGCAGCAGATGTGTTTGCGTTTCCTTCCTGTAATGAGGGTTTTGGTATAGCAGTTATAGAAGCAGCGGCAGCAGGCCTGAGAGTTGTGGCTCAGGATATTCCTGGTGTCCGGGAAGCGGCAACCGCTTGTCTCAACCCAATTCTTTTGCCTTTGGAAACCCCGGCAGACAAGTGGGCCCGGACGGTGCTCAATGTGCTAAGACAACCCAGGATGTCAGAAAGTCAACGCCAGACACTTTTGAAACACTTTCCCTTCACAATAGAAAATTCTGTAGAAAAACTAAGAGAAGTTTATAGTAACTGACCCAACCGAGTCGGGAGAAATACGAAGTATAGATGATTATGGATTAGAGGATTTTTGGGAGGTTAGAAATGATGGATACGTTTCATTACGAACATGTCGGTGAAATGGATCCACCTTATGTGGAGGACACATATCTGGAGGATGTTACGCCACCCAAGCCAGTATGGGTCAAATGGCTAACGGCTATTGGGTTGCTAACGATAATTGTCGCTATTTTCGTAAGTGTGCCCGGCGAGCATCTGGCCGGATGCCTTCTGGCGTTTTTAAACTGCCTGATTGTAGGTATAGCTTTCCCTAAACTTGCCAACAAACGTTCCCTTTGTTCTATGCTGGTAATTACGTTTCTGGTGTGGGTGGCATTGGGATGGTGTTTGGGTACGATTTATTTCGCCATATTTATACCACATACTCTGCTCTTAAATGGGAGCGTAAAACTGCAAATAGTGATTTTGATGTTTATGATGGTATATTTGACGGCTATTTTCTATGTTCTCCGCGAGGAAGAACCTTATATGCCTCTCCCAGAATCTGCAGGGTGCAGACTAAATTCTGTGGCGTTGTGTTTCTATTTCTTCATCACCATTCTCTTTTTCATAAGCCGGGTTTCAAAACTGCCCGGAGGAGGAATCGTAGGTACTATATTTTCTTATTCATATTGTCTTCCTCTGGTTATCGGTGTTCAAGCGGCATATATGCGTTATAGAGATAAACTCCTTCTTGTAGCAGTATTCTGTTTAATATTTGTACTCTTTACTCTCGCAAATCAACGCAGGTATGTAATTAAGTCTGTATTAGCCTTTTTGGTCGGCTTTTTTTTCTTAAGCCGGATACCCACTAAAACCAAATTGCTTATTTTTCTACTTGCTTTTATTGCCTTTCCAGCATATATGATTATTGGTAATACTGTGCGGACAGTTGTAGGTGAGCCAGGTTTTGAAGACCTTGGGGCTAGAATACACGCTGTTAAACAATGGAAATATATTGCTAAAGAAACCAAGTGGGCAGACACCGTATTTGGCAGATTGTTTTTCGATGGTGGACACGCTATAATAACTGAGACTCCTTCGCAGGTGCCATATTCAGGTTTTTCGCCGTTTCAGTATCTTAAAGAATTAGGCATATCGTTTACCCCAGACAAATTTTTTGACCGTCTTGAATTTGAAGCAAATGCCAAATATGCAGGTAATTTTGTTCTGAATAAATATGGATTTAGCAGATTTTACATTACAAGGAAACATCAGGTAGGTGTGACAATTTTGGGCCATTTTTGGCTCCTGGGTGGTTATTCATTTATTATTATCGCCGGGATAGCTGTGGCGTTGTTACACTGGGTGGTCTTTATTATAATTAATAAGGCTCGCAGACGGAAACCGGAATTAGCCTTGTTTATTACTTCATGCATGTTCTCATCTGCAATTGAAATGTGGGGGGTGAATTTTATCTATGCGATGCACAATGCTTTCTGGAGGTTGGTCTTAGGTACTGCATTTTTTTATCTATTTATTAATCCATTTCTTAAACGACCTGAGATAACGGTACCCGAAACGAATAGCAGCGAAGCAATCTATTAACGATAATCAAGCGGTATAGGTATAGTTAGAGGCACGCTATTTCCCCTACTAAAGAAGTACTCCTATGAGAATTTTACATGTTGGCCCTGTTAAACCTATGCGTAGCGCTACTGGCGTGGCCCAAAGCATTTGCGGTATGGTCGCGGCACAGGCTGCCGTTGGCCTCGAAGTTGGCCTGCTGTCGTCGTCACCGATACCTTCAAGCGTATCAATGCCGGAAATTCCCGGTGTTAGCTTGATTGAAGGGCCTCGTAAACGGCAGCTCAATCCGTGGTTTATCTCTCGTGATTGGATTATTCGCATACGCGAAAAATTTGGTGTGCCCGGTCTGGTAGATTTTCACAGTACCTACATTCCTTTTCATATCGCGTTGGCTCGTCGGTGCAGACAAGTTGGCTGGCCTTACATAATTACTGCACATGGAGGAATGGGTTACTTGGCTCAAGGCGTAAAAAGGCCGAAGAAGGCTTTCGGTAATCTGATATACTTTCGCTCATACGTGAAACACGCAGCAGCAGTGCATGCTTTATGCGAGAGAGAAGCTAAAGAGATTCAGGCTTTGTTTAATGTCAAAAACATTATTACCGTTCCCAATGGCGTCGACGATTACTTGCTGGATGCTTGGCAGAAATTATCCCCTGCAAATTTGGGAGGTTTTGGGCAGGATACTAATTTGATGCTGGGCTTTGTCGGCCGTATAGATGTGTATCATAAAGGCCTTGATCTGCTGCTTAAAGCACTGGCTATCTTGAAATCAAGGCCCAATCGGAACACGTGTAAGTTGTTCGTAATCGGGCCATTCTACACAAAACAGGATGAGCAGTCATTTCGTTCAGCAGTTGAATCGCTTGGGTTAAAGGATGATGTCAAACTGTTTGGACCGAAGAATGGAGAAGAAAAACTACGGTACTTTCTGGCTTGTGATGTTTTTGTTCATACGTCTCGTTTTGAGGGTATGCCGATGGCGGTTCTGGAGGCGATGGCTCTTGGCCGACCTTGCTTGGTTACGCCCGGAACCAATATAGCTGATATAGTGCGTGAAGCAGGCGGGTGGGAATGCGAACCTAATCCGGAGTCGATTGCTGGAACAATTGAGTCAATATATGAAAAGAGAGATTCCCTTCAACTTTTGGGGCAACAAGCGCGTGGGCTAATTCAGGCGCGGTTTACTTGGCCTCTTGTTGCCCGACGACTGAGCGACGCGTATACCAGACTCTGTGATTTTAGACGAGAAGTCCACGGAGACAGGAAATGAGAGGCGACATAAACTTCTTTGCGTAACGGGTCACTTTGGTAAGGTTGCTTCAACAACGGAAGGATTAGGAAGCAACCCGTGACCCGGTAGAAGAGAACACAAGCACGTCGGTGGATCAATTATGGACCTTGATACTCTTTACAAGGAGATAGTAAACACCTCGAGGAGTGACTACCATCGCAGAATTAAGAGTCGAATAGCGTACACTTGGGAAAAGATATATCCTTTAATTTCAGCTGGCAGCACCATAGTAGAAATTGGGGTAGGACCCATGAGTGTGCTGGCAAAGCAGCTCAGCGCGGCAGAAGTCATCGGAGTAGATCTAAACAAAGATCAGGCCGCACTGTGCAACAAATTCAATATAGAATTGAGAACGTGCGACTTGCAGACTGAGCCGCTGCCATTAGAGGATGAGTCCGCGGATATGATAATGTTCTTGGAAATCATTGAGCATTTGTGTATCTATCCGAATTATGTCCTTAGCAAAATGTACAGGAAGCTGAAGGCTGGAGGGTATTTGGTAGTTTCAACAGTGAATTTTCTCCGAATTTCCAATCGAATTCGCGTACTTCTAGGCAGGAATCCACTAATCAACTACTTTGAACCTTCAGAAGACGGACACAATCACATACGCGAATTTGTCCTAGGAGAGGTATCACATTATATGGAGAACTCCGGTTTCAGCATCGAGAAGACATATCGATTTGGGGCTCCTGCTGGACGACCACATGTTTCTATGCTCTTGCGTCTTGCGTATATGTACCCAAGGTTTCGTAACTATTTTATGATAATAGGCAAGAAGTAAAAAGCCTACGAACGTGTCGGTCGCGGTATGACACAGCAAAGAAAGCCAGTCAGGCAGAGCAGCTAAAGACAAGCGGTATGCATATTCTGTACATTCTTCAGTATTTTGGTACGCCAAATGGGCACGCCAGTCTTCGTGGGTATGAATTCGCGAGACGCTGGGCTCAAGAGGGCTATGAGGTAACCGTTCTTACTACGGCTGCGGCGCTCATAGAAGACGATTTGGCAAGCGCTGCAGGCAGATTTGTCAAAAGATTTTCGCTGAAAGGCTTCGATGTTATCGCTTTGGATGTTAGGTACAAACAGAGTATGAGTTTCTTAAGGAGGATAGTGGCTTTTGTTTCATTTGTGGTGTGCGCTTCTTTTGCAATTTTATTTGTCAAGAAAGTTGATGTTGTTTACGCTACCAGTACTCCTTTGACGGTCGGAGTGCCCGCATTGGTTGCTAAGTGGTTTCGCAGAAAGCCTTTTGTCTTCGAGGTGCGTGACCGGTGGCCGGCCGTGCCCATAGAGATGGGAATCATAAAGAATAAGATTCTGATTAAGATGCTCTTATGGCTTGAAAGACGGATTTATAAAAGTGCATCTGCAATTGTGGCTCTTTCACCGGGGATGGCCGCGGGTGTTAAAGATGTTTTGGGAGAAACGCAGAAAGCTGTTGCGACCATTCCCAACTGCAGCGACATCGAGCTATTCAGGCCTGATATCGATGGTTCCGCGATTAGAAGAAAATTCCGCTGGGAAGATAAAATAGTTTTTCTTCACGCCGGTGCTATGGGTAAGGTAAATGGTCTTGGCTTCGTTATTGACGCAGCCCAGAGGTTGAAGGACAAGCCAGATGTTCACTTTGTTTTAATCGGCAGGGGTAGCCAAAAGCAGGCACTTTCTGACAGGATCAAACGGCTTGGCTTGAGCAATATTGAGGTATTGGAGTCTAGACCCAAGCGGGAATTGCCGGAGTTTGTGGCAGCGGCTGATGTTTCGCTGGCCATAATTGGTGACCATCCAATACTTGAACATAATTCAGCCAACAAGTTTTTTGATGCACTAAGTGCAGGTAAGCCGGTGCTTTTGAATTACTCCGGCTGGCAAAGACAGATCTTGGAAGAGAATAATGCAGGTTTTGGTTGTGAGTTGTGCAATCTTGATGAGTTTGTCGAAAAGGTATTGTACTTTAATTCACACAGGGCCGAACTGATTGAAATGGGGCAGAATGCAAGACAGCTTGCCGAGGAAAAATTCGACAGAGCTAAATTAGCTGCCCAAGCTTTGGATGTTATTAATTCTATATGAAAACAGCCAAATCGAATAAAAAAAAGAAATCTCCGATTGTTTTCTTTTTCGCAGCTTTTCTGGCGATTGTAATTATAATGTTTATTGCCAATTCTACCAATGTGAATTTGCTTGAAGGTCAACTTGATGTTCCAGGCGGGGGTCTTATAAAGTTATATACGGTCGACGATTTACTTGTAGGGATTTCTCCCACAAATAAAGTTTATGTCTGGAATTGGGAGAACCTTGTTAAAGAGCCGAAGGTCGGGTCCGCTCCGGCAAAGGATGGATGCTTGATATGGGTATCGGGTGATAAGCTGTTCTGGATTCCTTCTGACAATGATGAGACAGTCGTTATAAGCGATTTCAAAACCAATAGCGAGATTAGGCATGTGCCTCTTGGATACAGATGGCATGGTAAGTGCTTAGCGTTAAGCAACAATGGGAAATTTGTTGCTCTTGCTGCTTTAAGGAAAAGTGATACAAACAAAAAAGATGATTTTTATGAATATGTGCGTTTGGATATGATGTCGGCGGACTCAGAGGAGTTGTCGAAGGTTATAACAATAGACGCAGCCAGGGATAATTTAGTGATGGAAAGTCTGGCTATATCTGACGACGGCAGATTTATCGCAGTTGTTGGGCAAAGGAACGGAATCGGCTGGGTCGGATTAGCTGATATAAAGAACAAGAAATTGCTTTGGGAGAAGTCTTTTGAGTCTTCTAAAATGCTTGAGGAAGTCGCTTTTGCACCCGGCGGTGGCACAGTCTATGCGGGATGGGCTGAGAAGTTTGTGTACAGCTTCGAAGCTGCTACAGGGAAAGAATTAATCAAATGGCTGGTGGATGACGGCCGAATAGAGTTGGAGGAAAGGAGGATGCTCGCCAAGTGTATCACTGTGAGTAATGACAATCGCTTTTTGGCGGTCGGAAGAGAGGTACCCGGGACCGCCTGGGTTTGGGATATTGAACGCAGGGGAAAACCCAAGGTTTTTGGCTGCGGCAATGTTCATATTACCGATATAGCTTTCTCGCCCGATTCTACTTTAATGGTCACAACAAGCTTCAAAGTTATCAGCAAGACAAAGATATGGCGGATTTCCGATGCTTTTTAACTTGTATATGTCAGTTGTTGCTTTGTACACAGGAACGATAAATATTTGGCGCATGCCTTGTTAGGCAAGTTGCGAAAATCGATGTTTGGGTGCAACGAGAAAAACACGATGTGAAAACGAGGATTGACAAAAAATGAAAGCTTTAACCGAGGAAAAAGTGCCCGATTCACCCTTGTTTGTAGCGGAAATTAAAGACCCTGCATTTGAACTGCAGGGTTGGGTAGCGGTTCATACACTGGGAACTCAGGGCTCTTGCGGGGGCGTCAGATTATACCCTGATGTTAGCCGCGAAGAGGTAGAGTTGTTAGCAAGAGCGATGAGTTACAAGTACTGTTTCCACGAAATAACCATGGGCGGCGCAAAAGCTGGGGTCAGATTACCTTTTGACACGCCCCTTGCCGACCGAGCGACGATATTAAGAAAATTCGGCGAGCATATCGGTCCATTAATTCGTTCGAGGATTTATCGGCCTTGGACAGATATGAACTGTTCTGCAGATGATATCATGCACATATATCAAGGTGCGGGGATAAGAAAAGGCGCCCTACCAGGTAATTCGGCCTATTTTACAGCATTGTCGACATTTGCTGCAGTGATAGCGGCGGCTGAATATTACCAGCTCGAACCAGAACAATGTAAAATTACAATTGAGGGATTGGGAAATGTCGGCAGGTACCTGGCAATAGAAATCGAGCGGTGGGGCGGCAAGTTAATAGGCGCATCAACACGTATCGGTGCAGTGGCCAACCTCAAGGGTCTTGATGTAAAGCAGATAATAAAAACTTTAGAAAAATCCAATGATTTTTGGGTAAAAGAAAACGGAGACTGGGAAATAATTTCTAAAGAGCAGTTATTTTCTCTGCCAATGAATATTCATATCCCCTGCGCTCGTGTTCATTCGGTTACCGAAAGAGTAGTCAAGGACCTTAATTGCAGAGCTATCATACCGGCAGCAAATGTACCCTGCACCCCAGATGCAGAACTGAAAATTAATGAAAAAGGCATAAAGCTTCTCCCTGATTTTGTTGTAAACAGCGGCGGAACCTTCGGGCCCGGACTTAGCGGCTTAGGAAGCTCTGATGACGAAATTCGCAACTTATTCTTCAAGGACTTTAAAGAAATGGTCGGAAGATTGTTAAAATTAACCGATATAAATCAAACGAGTGCTACCAGGTTAGCAATCCTTGAGTGCCACAGGAATTTTCGAAGCCTCTCAATGTCCGGTCGAAAAAAGACAAAACGGGATAAAGGAATTTTTAGGTCCTTGATGCGCCGGGTTCGCATCGCCAAAAAGATTGTGTTGAAGAAGCGAACAATCAAAATTAATCGTATCATCCGCGAAAGGTTTACGTAAATATGAGCATGCTTTGACTTTCGCCTTTATCCGGTTACCTTGAGTTATCAGACAAAATGATGAATAATGTAAACCATCGTATATAAGGAGAAGAATTGTGATTCGTTCGGCGTTTATTCGGCGGATGGCTTTCTGGGGTCTTGATTTTGTTAAGGGCTCGCCGGTTGCGCATCATATTAAAGATTTGAAAAGGGCTTTCGCAGACCCTGTAGCCGGGCGTGAGTTGGCCCAGGAAAGACTGGAAAAGTTTCTCGAATATGCGTGCGCGACCACCCCTTTTTACAAAAAGTTTGCGGGAGCGAAAGACCTCCGTGAGTTTCCTGTAATTCAGAAAAGTACGATAAGGGAGAATTATGATGATTTTCTCTCTTCAGCTTATAAAAAAAGCGATTTGGTTAGTGTTTTAACGAGCGGTTCTTATGGAATGCCTTTTAAGTTCTATTTGACGAAGGACAAACGGGTTCGGCAGCAAGCGGAGGCTGTTTATTTTAATAGTTGGGCGGGTTATAAAGTTGGAATGCGGTTTGTGCATACTCTGACCCATCCCATGGGACGATTGCGTCTTTTCATTAAAAATATTGTTGTGATGAACCCAAGCGTGATAAACGAGGAGTGGCTCGAGAAGCAAAGGCAAACTTTAAAAAATGACAAGGTAGAATTTATTGTCGGTTATCCCTCTGCGATTACGCCGATTGCTAAATATTGTAAGAGTAAAGGAGATAAGCCCGCCGGTTTTGTGCTCAAGGGGATAGTCTCCGGCGCTGAGCCATTGCTTGAGACGAGTAGAGGAATAATTGAAGAAGTTTTTGGATGCATTGTCTTGGATAGATATTCCGCCGATGAGTTGGGTGTTATATCCCACGAATGCGTCAAGTGCAAAAGGCATCATATTAATTTTGCAAGCTATAAGATTGAATTGCTTGGAATAGATAGTGATGAGCCGGTGGGGCCTGGTGAAATCGGAAGAGCGGTTGTAACAGATTTATTTTCACATGCGATGCCTCTTATTCGTTATGACACAGGGGACCTTACAACGTGGTCAAAAGAGAGCTGTCCGTGCGGTATGAATGTTCCCACGTTCGAGAAGATTCAGGGAAGGACGATGGAAATGGTCTGCGACCCGTCCGGCAAGGTGATTATCCCGTTCGTTATCACCCGGCTTTTTCAAGATTTATTTAGCAGCGTTATTCAATACCAGTTCGTTCAAAAGACAAGAGACAGTTATCTCATTAGACTGCACGTTGAGGAATCGTTTAATGAAGAAAATATTATGCGAGAGCAATTCCAAAAAGAGCTTGGGCCTGATGCTCATATAAGTTTTGAGTATGTGGACTCGATACCGCCGTTGCCATCAGGCAAAAGGCCTTATATCATTAACGAATTTAAAAGGTCTTCGGAAGTTTAGGAATAGCTTTGATGGGAAGTGTTCAGCTTAAAATTAAGCGTTTGATAGATTTTGTTGCGGCGTTGATGGGACTGGTTCTGCTTTGCCCGGTAATGTTGTGTATTGCCGTTGTTATAAAGCTTACCAGTAAGGGGCCTGTCTTTTTCTGTCAGGAGCGTTTGGGAAAAGATGCAAGGATTTTCAAACTTTACAAATTCCGGACGATGGTTCCGGGTGCGATTAATATGGGAACGGGTCTGACAACCGCTGAAAAGGACCCGAGGATTACGCCTACGGGATGTTTCTTGCGCAAATGCAGTCTTGATGAGCTGCCGCAACTATTTAATGTGCTTAAGGGCGACATCTCATTGGTTGGGCCTCGGCCAACGGTGCCACAGCATCTCGAATATTATGGTGACTTCGAGCGTCGACGACTGGAGATGAAGCCGGGCATTACGGGCCTGGCAATGATTAGGGGCCGCAATCGTAATCCATGGTCTGTACGTATCAAGTATGACATAGAGTATGTGGATAAGTTTAGTTTGTGGCTGGATTTGAGAATCTTTATCAAAACGGTTTGGGTTGTTCTCAGGCGCAAAGACACCTACTACGATTATGAAAAAAATGGCCCTGCTTTTGATTTAGTGAAGCCGGGCGGTGGTTCCGAGAGTGAGAAGAGAGATGTCTGAAAAGATTGTTGGCGAGCGCGTTCGGTTGCGGCCGCTGGAAAAGAGCGAACTGGAATACAGGGTTAAGTGGTTTAATGATCCCGAAGTTAGTGAGAATCTCATACTCGATGAAAAACTGAACATAGAGAAAACTATTAAATGGTTTGATTGTGCTCAGAAAGATGAAAGTCGGCGGGATTTTGTAATTGAAATCGTTGACAAACAACCTATTGGTTTCATCGGCTTCAGGAAAATCAGCAAGAAGAATCTGTCTGCTTGTGTTTATATTGTTATTGGCGAAAAAAGCTATTGGGGGAAAGGTATTGGTACAGAAGCTTTGAGCATTTTGATTCGATGGGGGTTCTTTGAATTGGCCCTGAACAAAATATGGTCAACTGTAAAATCCACAAATGCTGTGAGTCTTGCACTGTTAAAAAAAGTTGGTTTTAAAGAGGAAGGTTTGCTTAGAGAGGAGGAGATTTTGTCTGGTCAGAAGATTGATATTGTACGGCTTGGGTTGTTAAGAAGCGAGTTTGAGTCCCGTCATAGTGAACAATAATCTTTTGCAGAAAGTAAGTTGGAATGAGAGTACTAATATCAAGCGTGGGGCGGCGGGGATATCTGGTTAAATACTTCAAAGACGCACTTGGCAATGATGGTGAGGTCTGGGGAGGAGATTACAGCATATATGCACCGACTTTTCATTGCTGTGATAAGGGCGGGCTTATTGGCTGTGGACATCCTGTAGGGGCCACAGGAGCACGGCAGTTACTTGATGCTTATAAACAGGTTACGGGTACTGCTGGCGACTATCAAGTTCCGAATGCAAGGAAGGTAGCCACGTTAAATATAGGTGGTACTGCAACAACAAACGCGTGCTTTATAGTGGGCGAGTGAAGGCGCACTTTTTCAAGCTACTCTTGTTTCAAAAGCATCATTGACTTGACCAGTGACTTGTTTTGCGGTTGGAACATCTGCTAACTTGGTGGCACGCGAAGGGCAAAAGTTGTTATATCGCCTCTCTAAGAACGGGAGTTGTGGCGATGTTTGGTTATTCGCGGATAAAATACGAAGTCTTTGTCTTTCCTGACAAGCAAGCTCAGGGAGTGGAACCGAAAATCGAGATAGATACGAAGCTATTACAGCTAAGCGAGGTGACCGCAAAACAGTGGAGGCAGTTGCAAGAACTACAAGGACGGTTTGCGGTTTTGTATCTTAAGTGGCGATATGGTTCATCTGATACACATATTTTGTTGGCTTTTATCAGAGGAAGGCTGGCACATGTGGGGTGGGTTGTCCCAGCCAGAAAAATTCGGCCTCGCTATCCTTTTGTCACGAAGAATTCATATTCAATCATTTCTTGTTTGACAGCGCGGCGTTTTCGAGGTTTGGGAATTTTTCCAGCTCAACTGCGGAAAATAATAGACTCGGCTATCCTCTCGGATCAGTATTGGATATGGGCGAGGTCTGACAACCTTAGTAGCATAAAGGGCATTCGGAGAGCTAAGGGAGTACAAGTTGGTGAATTCGTGCAAAGAAAATGGCTTTGGGGCTGTATGTCACATATAGAATATTTCCCTGAGAGAGGTGATTGAAAGTGACAATGGAGGAGTCCGGCAATATATACGCGCAGCTCTTAAGAGAACAAGGTAAATATGTGATCACAGTTGAAGGTGTTGATTGGTATGAGTATCAGGGATTCATGGTTTCGGCTTATTTGCCACACTGCTGTCCAGTGATTAGGCGGGAATTAGCCGATAAGGTGTTACGGATATCAGGAAAGCCATTTGTAAGGTGGGATAGTGGGTTCGGGCAGGTAAAGAATGGCCAGTGGTGGTATGTAGTTCGTAAAGAGCCATGGTCGCTGGAACAGTGCAGCGGTAACACAAGAAGCAAAATCCGAAGAGGACGTAAGCGTTTGTTTGCGCGAGTGATCACTCCTGAAGAGGTCCTGAAATGGGGATATGAGGTATGTAGAAAAGCCGCGACCCGCTACGAGAAATCCGGCTTTGTTCCTCCTCGGGATGTTTATGAGAAAAAGATACAAGCAGTAGGTCACGTAGGCGGCGTACTCGAATTTTTTGGAGTTTTTTTTGATAAGCAATTAGTGGGCTATTCGGAAAATTACATTCAGAATAACGCCGCTTTCTGGGAAAGCATATGGTATCATCCTGAGTTCTTGCCCAAATATTCCAGTTACGTTCTTTTAGATGAAATGTTAAACTATTACCTCAATAATAGAAAATTACTGTATGTGTCAGACGGTTCCAGAAGTATTTACCACAAAACCCAGGTTCAGGATTTTCTGATAAAGGTATTTGGTTTTACTAAAGTATATGCGGTCTTAAACGTAGCATATTCAACTAAATTTGCGATTGGGATGCACATGGCATATCCTTTTAAGAGGCTTGTTTGGCACTTATGCGGGCATTATACAAATAGTACTTTGCATAAAGTGGGTGCGGTACTGAAGCAGGAATATATAAAAAGAGCGTGCAAAAAAGTGAAAGTAGTCGTTGGATGAACTGAACGTTTCGATATTACGAGTAATTTTTATGTAGTGTAAATCAAGCCGATTTGACAAAAAGATGTACCTGGGAAATTATTCCTCTTTGCGGATTGCTCCTCTTAGGCCCTGCATCTTTAAGTAATCTTTCTTCCAAATTACAAGCCCTGAAACTATAAACACGACTATATATACTATCAGAGCATACCTTGTTCTCATCTGGCTGATTGCCACGCCTGTAAAGGCATAAAGTCCTGCCAAGATATAACATATTTTAACAGTTCTTCTCAGAGATATCCCTCTGTCAATCATCTGGTCATAAATATGTCCCCTGTCGGACACGAACAAAGGCCTTTTGTTTAATAGTCTTCTCAGTATGGTGGTAGCGGTATCGAGTATAGGCAGTCCGAAGACGACTATCGAGGCCATCCACCATCTCGGCACCTGTTCTGCAAAAAGAATCATAAGTGCTGCAACGGTGAACCCAAGCATCATAGAGCCGGCGTCCCCCATAAATATCTTCGCGGGATGGCGATTAAACGGCAGAAAACCACAAACTCCCCCAACAAGCCCCAAGCATATTATTATTCTTACAGGGTCTCCGATTTCACTTAAGCCCCAAGTGGAGCAATGAACCGCAAGCAGGAGCATGCCAAGTGTGATTATCGCAGTTACGCCCGCACTCAGGCCATCGAGCCCATCTAATAGATTCAATGAGTTTGCAGCGCCAAGGACAAAGAAGATGACGACCGGTACTCCTAAAATCAGCTCTATGTTTTGTGGCATATGCCAGCCGAATGGATCCGTGAAATAGTGCAGAGCCGGTCTTATACCGACTAAAACTAAAGCAAGTGCCGCCACGACCTGGCCAAATATCTTTTTCCGAGGGCCGATGTCGAAGATGTCGTCCAGGACACCGATGAAGCACGCTATTGCTGCGCCGGCGAGCGTGCCAAACAGCCACCGCATCATTGAGGATAGGGATTCGTGGTCCCTGAGGATATAGACCCCCACCAAGATTCCGACCGAGAAGCCGGCAAGTACACCGATACCACCAAGGTAGGCAATAGGCTCTTTGTGAGTTTTGACTAAGTGGTCAGGCCTGTCAACGATACCGAGCTTTATCGCTATCTTTTTGCATAGCCACGTGGCTATCAGAGCGCAGACAAATGAAAGGATGAGCACAGGCCAAAACTGAAATGTCCAAGTTAGCGGCCTTACGGGGCCTACAAAATTTTGTAACATAACTATTGAGCGTTAAAAACTATTACCTTAATCCCGTAATTTTCTGAACTTGCTTCATTTTAGAGGTTCTTGCGACGAAAGTCAAGCAAAAAAATGGTTGGACATTTTTTGATTTGATGTTTACAATCTGCAGGTGATTTCAAATATTTCTTAGACTGAAGTTTTGGGTAAGTGCACGCAGTGATGAGAATTCTGTTATGCAGCGTCGGTAGGCGGGGATATCTGGTCAAGTACTTCAAAGACGCCCTCGGCAATGATGGTGAGGTCTGGGGTGGAGATTACAGCATATATGCACCGGCTTTTCATTGCTGCGATAAAAGCGTGCTGCTGCCCAAAGTGACTGATTTGGATTATGTCGAGCAGCTTATTGAGTTCTGTCAAAAAAATCACATCGATATGGTCATACCCCTCATCGACCCCGAATTGGAAGTTTTAGCTGCGCAGCGTGAGCGGTTCTATGATGCGGATATAATGGTAGTTGTGTCGCCGCCTCAAACCGTGCAGACAGCATTCGACAAGTACCTGACGTACAAGTTTGGAAAAGATAAGGGGATAGCGGTTCCCGAAACAGTAGTTACTATAAAGGAGGCGGAGGCATTGCTTGCGGCCGGCAAATTAGAATGGCCCGTGGTGGTTAAGCCGCGTAAAGGCAGCGCTTCGGCTGACATAACGTACTGCCACAACGAAAGACAGATGAGAAGCGCATTTGAGAGTTGTCCTAACCCGATGATACAAGAATGCATGAAGGGGCAAGAGTACGGTTATGATATTTTTGGAGACAGAGATTATCGGCCAATCAGTGTCTTTTGCAAGCACAAACTTGCGATGCGGGCCGGCGAGACGGACAAAGCCGTCAGTACCGATGATGCGGACTTGATAGCACTTGGAGTAAAGCTTGCCGAGAGTCTGCAGTTGTTTGGTCCTGTGGATGTCGATGTGATGGTTACAAGTGACGGACCTAAACTTCTGGAAGTAAATCCGCGTTTCGGAGGTGGGTATCCGTGTTCGCACCTTTGCGGTGCGAATTTTCCAGCTAAACTTATCTCGATGTGCAGGAACGAACCCGTAACACCTGACATAGGTTCCTGTCCGGCTGGTGTTTATATGTTGAAACAATACGAGATTGTTTCGCCCAGCCAGGAAAGTCTCGACTCAATCAGAGATTGTCAGGGCCAATGACAGCAAAACATCCCGCAGGCAATATCACCCTGGATTTGATGAGAACAATGAAGGAAGTCGGCGAAGCACCACCAAGACTTTTTACTATCTGTTCTGATTGGTCCTGGGCAAGTATTAAGGTACTGTTTATCACTTCTTCCTTTCCTTAATTTCTTTCGGGTCAACTCTTTTCGATTCCAGCCAAGCATGCCTACGTGCTAAACGGCTTCTTTCAAGATTTCCATTAATTCGTCATCCGTCAATATGATTGGGTTCCCTTTCATGCTGCCTGATTTTTTGGCCTTCGCTACTACCGTCGGGAAATCCTGCTCTTTCAATCCAAACTCCGCCAGCGGTGGCACTTTTAATGTCTCGCAGAGTTTTTGCACCCATGCAAGTCCGTCAACCGCTCGTGCCGTTACCTTTCCAGTCAAGAGCCGGGCAATCTCATCATGGCGGGCCAATGCCGGTGAGCCGACTGCACGGTGCTGCAACGCCTGCACATTGGCCTGCATAACATACGGCAAAAGTCTGGCACATATAACCCCATGTGGAGCGGAAATCATACCACCTAACGGGCCGGCGAAACCATGGACCGCCCCTAATTTAGCGTTAGCCAGGGCCAACCCGCTAAAGAGACTTGCCAGGGCCATATCCTCACGGGCGGCCTGGTCGCCGCCATCATCATAAGCTTTTCGTAAAGAACGCCCTGCTCGTTTTAAACCTTCCCGACAGATGCCATCGGTAAGTGGGTTTGCTTTATTGGAGACGTAAACTTCCATAAGCTGGGTGAGCGCGTCCAGACCGGTGCTGGCGGTTACAGATGGTGGCATCGAATGAGTTAATGCGGGGTCAACCACAGCCAGACGAGGCAGCATCAATGGACTACGCATGCTCACTTTTACCCCATGCTCAGGCACCCTGAGCACTGCATTGCGCGTGACCTCGGCGCCCGTTCCCGCCGTGGTCGGAATTGCAATGTAGGGTACGGGAGGCAGTGTCAGCGGTTTACCCCGACCAACAACCTCCAAGTAATCCTCCATCTCCCCGCTATTGGTCAGCATCGCCGCAATCGCTTTACCGGTATCCATCACACTTCCACCGCCAATGCCAATAACCAAATTGCTCCTGGTCTGACGGACTTCTTTCACGCCCGCCTTTACAACAGTTGTGGTCGGCTCGCCAGATACACTAAACGTGACACATTCTACCGCCTGCTCATTCAACTGTTGGACAAGCGGCCCGGCCCATTCAACGGCACGGTCTGTAATAACAAAAGCACAGTTTCCCATCTCGGCCGCCAACGGACCGACTTCCTGCACCGTCCCTCGGCCGAAAATGATGCGTGTGGCTGTCGCAAATTCAAATCTCATAATTTTTCTCGCTTAATATGGAATGCTACAATTAATCCCAGCCCTGCTCGTCAGGGAACACATTATTATATTTAACACTGCTGCGGGGTTCAGCCATCATATCAGCAACGGTATCGCGCCATTTCTGATAGTGTGCCGTTTCTTTATGCCGGGCCGGGCCATCTGAACTGCGATAGACTTCGACCACTACAAAGCGTGTGGAGTCGTCTTGTTGCCGGATGACATCAAATCGAGCAACACCCGGTTCCTGCATGCTTTTACGAGCATTCTCAAGCATAGCGGTCCGGAAGACTTCAACCTGGTCAGGCTTAACATGTACAGAAACGTGGACTATAAGCATAATATTCTCCTTACAGGTTTCAAAGTTCAAGCTGAAATTTACCAGATAAGCTCCGTATAGACAAGTGATTCCTGTGACCTGCAAGAGGCGGCCGCAGGCATTAGATTTGGTCCGGATGAAAGCGTGGCACAGTTTTTTTTGCAGTAAAGCAGCGAATCCTGCTTTTGTGGGGGCGGTGATAATCTACAAAGGCCTTTGCTGCGAGCAGGATTATTGACATTCTTTGCCTATTTTCATCCCTATTTTTTCCTGTAACCGTTCAGGGGGGTAAAACGGCGTTTTTGTATCATTGCGAGCCGGTTGAAAAAGGCCGCGGCAATCTCAAAGCATTAAACGGTCAGTTTGAGTTAGTTATTCGCGAGGGATTTTTCCAGCGCTTCATCCTTTTTTGCATCTGGAACCTCTGGTGCAGACGGGGTCTCGAATGGTAGAAAGACAGTAAAGGTTGTGCCTTCTCCCAGTTCGCTTTCGACTTCAATTCTGCCGTTGTGCATCATCACTATTTTGTTAACAATAGCAAGGCCCAAGCCTGTGCCGGGATTTTGTTTGCCGGGGCGGTGTACGCGATAAAACCTCTCAAATATTTTTGGGAGAGCGTCTTTAGGTATTCCCATGCCCGTATCGCTGACACGTATGACCAAATCCTGGTCCTGGTGTTGAACACAAATAGAAATCTTACCGTGTTCAGGTGTAAAACTGATTGCGTTACTGACCAAATTTATCAGGACCTGAATAATTTTATCGTTATCGAATCTGGCTCTGGGCAAGTTATCCTCGATTTCAATGGAAAAATCTATCTGTCTCTTCTTGGCAGAAAGGGCCATTGTTTTATGGACTTGTCCAACAATGTCCTTTATATCATTCTCCTGGACATTTAACTGCATCTTACCGGCCTCGAACTTTTGAAAATCCAGGACGTCATTAATCAGCTCGGCAAGTCTGTCAATGTTTCTTTTTGCAATATCCAAGAAATCCCTTTGTTTGTCATTAATTTTTCCCGCTACTTCTTCCAGAATAATAGTGATACTTTCCTTAACAGAGGCCAAAGGTGTTCGCAGCTCGTGCGAAACCGTGGAGATGAACTGCGATTTTAACTCCATTGTCTCTTTGAGTTTCTCCTCGGCCCGCTTGCGTTCCGTGATATCCTCGATGGCGACTACCACGCGTTTGAAACCATCTATAATCGTCGGCTCAGCACTTATAGAGAACCAGGGTGTAATTTCCTTGTTGTCGATTTTAAGCGTTGGATGGATTTCAACGCCGTGGACAGATTGTCCCGAATCCAGTACATCTTCTACCATCCTGCGGAGCGAACATAGTTTGCAAGCAGGGCTGTATCCACAGCCTTTCTCATCGAGGACACTGTTGACGCAACAGAGAACACCGCCGACTCGACGATTAATAATTTCTGAGTATTCCCTGCCAACCATTTGCCTAATAGCATCGTTAACGCGCCTGACAATGATATTTTCATCGACCAGCAGCATTCCAACAGGTACGGCATCGAATATTGCCTCGAGATTTTTCTGCTTGCGGTGAAGTACTTCTTCCAACTCCTTCTGCCTGATGACATTTTCGATTGTTACTGGAACAGCTTTAAGATAGTTTCGTTGTTGGTCTTTTATCAAATAATCCCTGGCCCCGGCTTTCATAGCCTTTACTGCGGTTTCTTCGTTGCCCGCTGCAGTGATAATTACGACGGGGATATGCTTTGCGAGATGCAGGATATCAAATGCTGTTCCATCCGGCAGTAAGTAATCAGAAATTGCAACATCGAACTGTTCAGAGCCCAGTCGGCTCTTTGCCTGCGAAACAGAATCGGCTACCACGCAGTCATATGCAAGATTTTCGTTTTCAATTAACCACTTAAAGGCCATCTCATCAATCTTGTCGTCTTCAATCAGCAGGATTTTGTGCCTTTTTTTTGCTTTTGGTTCAGGCATTGCTGCAGGTTTTTCTATTTTCAAGGGCATGGGCGATTTTTCCCATCAATTCTGTGAAATCGAATGGTTTAGCTACGTAATCCGCGACTCCATAGGATGATGCCGTCGTTATGTCCCCCGGCTCACAGAGTGCGGTGACCATTATTACAGGTATGTCTTTCAGGTCAGGGTTCTTCTTGAGGCGCTCAAGCATTTCGTGGCCGTTCATAACGGGCATACTCGTATCCAGCAGGATAAGGTCTGGTTTTTCATTTACCGCTTTTTCCAGTCCTTTCTGCCCATCGGCGGCGGTAATAACCTCATAATGACACCATTCGAGACGGCACTGGATGGTGCTGACATAATCAGGTTCGTCATCGACGACAAGTATCCTGGCTTGGGTGGGTTTCTTTTTGGACCTAAATAACCCAAACATACGCGCTTACCTCTTAAGATTTTTTGTACAAACAGCTTACGTATTCTTCGTTGCAGAGCCGCTTTACAAATTTGTATCGACCTGAAAGTGCGGTCATATTAGCAAAAACAAAACCAACATCCGAAAATAATAATCTGAACTCTGCTGTTCTCAAGGGTCGTGCCCGATAACTATTTGGCAATCCCCAACGCACTTGGCTCCCTGTGGGCTGCAAACTTACCTTGCCCTGTTAGCAGTCGCGATAATCTCAAGCCCATAGACATAGCGTCCAAGTCTCCCCAGCAATACCTCGGCCAGTTATATCCCCCGCTCGGTTAAGGTCCCTTCTGATGCGTTCAGAGTCTCCTGCATCTCCTGGCTAAGAATCTTTTCCAACGAAGTCAGAGTCGATAGCAGCTCTTCAGTAACGTCTTCGTCCTTCTTGTTTTGTAGTATCTTTATCCGTTTTAGCAGCATTTTTTTAGCAGCGCCCCTATCGTCTGGTAATGAGAGCATTGGCCTTTCTTTGATTTCCTTGAACTTTGCCATTGCCTCATCAGGAATCGGCTCTCCCCGGTAAATATGTGGGGAGAGAAACACAATCAGCTCGGAATTTTTTATGACAGTATTTGTGCTCTTGAACAGTGCGCCGACAATCGGCAAATCGCCAAGGAACGGGACCTGGTCAACTTCCTTGGTCCTTTCCTGGCGTCTGAGACCGCCAAAAATAACAATCTGGCCGTCTTTCAACAAGAGCGAACTCTGGGCTCTTCTGGTGTCAACCACAGGCACCCCTGAGACGCTCTCACCCGTCTTAACATTCTGCTCGGTATTAACAGTGAGGAATATATCATTCTCGTCTGTTATGGTAGCGGTTACCTGCAAATTGACACCAACCAGTTTAAATTCAGTAGAGGTAAGAGCCCCAGCGCCTCCCTCAGAAGTGTCGCTGGCCTCTTCATAGGGAATTTCTTCAACGGCCTGGATATAGCCCGATTGTCCGCTTACCATCATAACTCTCGGGCTGGCAAGAATCTCAACATCCCTTTTTTGCTGCAGGAGATGAACAACATTGCGAATGGTGCCGCTGATGACGGAGAAAGCACCGCCAAGACCAGTGGTATTAAAGGCGGTAGCACTTCCCCTCGTAGCGGTAGTTTCTGCGGTTGAACCCAGCCGGGACGTTGTAAAGTTTTGCCTGTAACCTACGTCGTACATTTTATCTGAGAGGACATCCCAGTTGATGCCTATTTCGGTATCATCATTGAGCTGGACATCGAGAATAACCACCTCCACCATAACTTGTCGAGGTGTTTTGTCGGCTTTGCTAATCTGAGCAAGAATCGTTTCGAGATTTTCCTTTGTGTCGCAAATAATTAACGAATTACTTTTCTTATCGATGGAAATACCGCCATACTCTGAAGACATATTTTTAATTGCCGCTGCAAAGTCGGTGGCGCTGAGGAACTTAAGCATTACAGTTCCAACAAACAGCTCCGGTGCGTTTTGGTCTTCTATTGTGTCGGTCGGCGGTATCATTGTTTCTTCCGCTTTGCGAATCTGAGCAAGAATCCTCTCAAGATGTTCTTTTGTGTCACAAATAATCAGAGAGTTAGTTTTCGCATCAGTAGCAATACTGCCATAACCAGAAGAGAACCTCTCAATTACCTGTTTAAGACTCTGAGCGTTAAGAAATCTAAGAGTTACCGTTTCAACAAACAACTCTGGTATTTTTTCATCCGACTGTAAAGAGCGAAAGACACTCTGCGGTGCGGGGTCTATCTTTGCAAGTTTTGCAAAAGGATTATCCCTGCCGAGCTCCAGCGAACCGCTTGGTGCAGATTTTGCCTGCTCCGGTTGCAGGCCAACATAGCATAAGGCACTGGCCAGGAGTACACACCAGAAGATTTTTTTCGCATACTTTGACTTATTCATAAAGAGTCGCCTCCTTTATCTTCGATTGTGTAAATTGTGATAGTCATATCGCACTTAAGCCGGTCCGGATTGCCGCTGAAAGTTTCCATCTTAACCGAGTCTATCCAAACCTTTTGCGTACGGGCTTGCAGTCTTTCGACCAATTTGATTATGTTGCCGTATATACCGACAACACTTAACATTGCACTGTTAGCTACTATACCTAAAGCATTTTCGGACTTCTCAGCTTTGAGGACAGGTCCGCCTTTGGCAAAGTTAAGCGAATAAACTATGCAGCCCGCTCCTTCAGAAATGACCTCCAAATCACTGAAGAACTCTTTTGCTTCGTCAGGGGTAAACAGTGTACTCTGAAGCTCGACAAAGCGTTCTCGCAACTGCTGCAGCTTTTTCTTCTTTATCTTAAGCGTCTCGCTGATAACTTTGCTTTTCTTTGAAATGTTGTCTATAGCAGATTCGTACCTGTACGCCGCGAACAGATAACCGGTGTGCGGAGCAACTGTCCAGTTATACATTGCTATTGCCGCAATAACAACCAGTGCAGCAGAAACCGCAATTCTTGACGACCGATTGAATTTAGCAATATCATCAATTAACATCGTCTATTTTTCTTTCCTCTGGGCCGGGGTACAACTGATTGTGTACCTGATTAATCCAGTCTCCTCGTCATCTTTTCGCCTCCTAACCAAAGAAGCTGAATCCATGTGCTCGGATTTGCCGAGCATATCCACAAACAAATGAACCGCCTCGTACGACATTGCCAGACCTTTCAGGGACATTCCGTAATCGCTTCCGCTAAGCATCTCAGTTATGCGCAAAGTTTTGGGTGTTCCCTTTCTGATATCTTTGAGCAGGCCGGCCCAGTCGATGTCAGGGCGCGAATTTGAGATGCTGTTCAACAGGTCGGGTCTATCAGATAATTGCTCGATTTGCTTCTCTACTAATGTTTGTTCTCTAAACATAGCGTAGGTGTCCCGCAGCGATTGTCTCTGTTTTTTATGCGTAATCCTTTCGTTTACCTTATCAATCATCACAGTCAATCCACCGACGGCCAATATTATAAGCACCAACAGCAATGCCGTAACATTGGCCGTTATAAGAACATCTTTTCTAAGAAACTTAATCTCGGCTGCTTCGGCAGGAAGCATGTTTATTCGTAGATTACTGCCGTTTATACCCAAAAGCTTCATTGCCAGACCGATTGCCACCGCTGAAGCTTTCTCAGTACCATTGTTCTGCCCAAGGGGTGTATCCTGACATGCGTTTTCGAGGGTCCTGACCTGCACATTGGCACTTGCAACTTTTGGCTTGAGAGACTTCTCAGCATCCTCGGGTAAATGCAGGCCATCTGCAACTACGGTGATTTGCCAGTTTGCGGGGGCGTCCGGAATCTCAACCTCATAGAATTGAATGATTGCATTTATCTGGTCAGCGAGCTGCTGACAAAGTTCGTTCGGCTGTGTTTTTTCTTTACTGATATACTCGGTCCTGACAAAATCCAAAGTCTGCTTTCTGAATACGCATAGAGTTAAAGTGCAATCCTGCAATATAGCTATAAGCACATTGCAATCAAATTTGCCTGCTATCTTTTTATCATAAAACGCTCTGGCGTAGGCGAGCAGCGACGGTTCAATATGCTCAACATTAAGATGGGCCTGATTACATGCTCTGGCAAGCTCATTTACCTTTGGCCCGTCAGTGGCAACAACAAACAGTCTGCTGCCGCCCACCCGACTTCCCGAACCAACCCCACAGAAGTCAAACGCAATTTCTTTACCGGTTAAGGCAACACAGTGTTTGACTTGTTCTTCAACGAACCGGCCTACATTGCTCGGAAGCGGCTTGGGCACATCCAGAATTTGCAGAAGTATGGGCTTTGCAAGCAATGATATGGCGGCCTGACCCGCCCGCATTTTATTGCGTTCCTTCAATTCCTTTACGGCTTTGAAAAGCATCGCAGAATCTTCAATGCTGCCATTTTTGACCGCTCCTTCCGGAACAGGACCGCTGGCGGCCTTTAGTAACTGGACGCCATCCTTGTCTTTTCTGAGCAGTGCCAGATTTATAAGGTCTTGCGAAATATCTATTCCCAGTGCAGTTTGAGCGCGCATAATTTGGTCTTCCTACTGTTAATCATCGTCCTCGTCGTTGAACCTCAACTGGTCAATTCTTATTGCGTAAGGAGCAGTGCTTCCTACCGTTATGTCAGCGGCAATTCTGGCGACAAAGCCCTGCGATGAAGTCCCTTCCGAGACGATTGTTAGATTGGGTAAATCGCCGTCGACATCGACCTCGTATGAGCCGCCGGCAAAGGACTTATCGTCAAAGCCGTCGTCCCATTCGTCATCTACGCGTATTTCGGCGAAGGCGTCGTTCAGGCCGGCTTCTGCAATAGCCAGGGCCTCGGCAGCGTAGATTTGATTTCGCATAATCTGTATTTCCTCGGTATTCATCTGCAGCATCCCCGCAACGAGCACAGCAAGCAGCGCTACCACAAATACCACTAACAGAAATACCGAACCACTATTTCTTATTCTCGTCTTCATAGACTAATCTTTCTACGGACTTATTGTTCCTCCGCAGTCTCCGCCGCTCCCGGGTGCCGGCGCTATCGCAATCGTGAGCATCTGTGACTGCTGCGAAGCGGTAAGCGCGAACTCCGACGTTCCGCTGTCGCCGGCGGCCGACTGCTTTACGTACCCGGCACCGCCCGAAATGGGCTCGCCGCTGCCCGCTTCATTCAGAGCCAGCACCAGAGCCTTTGGCTTTGTTATTCCGGTGGTCAAGTCTTCGATATTCGAGCCATTGAGGTTGGCGCGCTGGATCTTTTGGACCTCTTCGTCGGCCCAATACATCTTGCCGCCGGCAATATCCAGCGCCAGAGCCCTTGGCTTTGTTATTCCGGTGACCAGGTCTTCGATATTCGAGCCGTCGAGGTTGGCCCGCTGGATCTTATCGACCTCTTCGTCGGCCCAATACATTTTGCCGCCAGTAACGTCCAGTGCCAGTGCCCTTGGTTTCATTATTGCAGCGATGACGAGGTCTTCGATGTTCGAGCCATCAAGGTTTGCCCGCTGTATCTTATCGACCTCTTCGTCGGCCCAATACATTTTGCCGCCAGTAACGTCCAGTGCCAGTGCCCTTGGTTTCATTATTGCAGCGATGACGAGGTCTTCGATGTTCGAGCCATCAAGGTTTGCCCGCTGGATCTTATCGACCTCCTCGTCGGCCCAATACATTTTGCCGCCAGTAACGTCCAGCGCCAGAGCCCTTGGTTTTGTTATTCCGGTGACGAGGTCTTCGATGTTCGAGCCATCAAGGTTTGCACGCTGGATCTTATCGACCTCCTCGTCTGCCCAATACATCTTACCGCCGGCAATATCCAGCGCCAGAGCCCTTGGCTTTGTTATTCCGGTGACCAGGT
>CAZQYB010000003.1:33982-54785 GCA_964597535.1 uncultured Pirellulales bacterium
GCGCCAGAGCCCTTGGCTTTGTTATTCCGGTGACCAGGTCTTCGATATTCGAGCCATCGATGTCCCCACGCTGGATCTTTTGGACATTCTCGTCGGCCCAATACATGGCGTACACAGTGCCGCCACTTGTGTCCATTGTGATAGTTACGTGGCCGGAGAGGCCAGGATTATTCAGTGTGATATCGTCGTCATCAAAACTGCCGAGACGCAGGATGAGGCAATCGTCAACGGTGGTAGTCACCTCGGGGCTGGTTGGAGTACTGCTGGTCTCGCGGTCTTTCTCCCAGACATCAATTGGGTCGGCTGGGTCGTGGCCTGTAAAGCGCATCATCCAGCCGTAGGCCTGTTCGCCACCTGACCAGGTGAACTGATGACTGGCCGACTCTGAGGCATCTGCGAGTTTCCACCAGGCACCGAACGTTACTTCGCCGCTGTAGTCGTCGACGTCGATTTCGGTCCAGCCCTCGCTGCCCGGTGGGGCTATCGAGGCCGAGGTCGACCCGTCTGTGGCGACCGCCGTGATGAGCAGGTCTCCCTCACTGGCGCCGCCCGGCGTCGAGACGGTAATCGACGTAGTATCGGAACCGGCTTTGGCCTCGGTGAACTCCTGATATACGAGACCGATTATCTGGGATACCTCCTCAGCGGTCAAAGTCCGGTCGTAAACCCGGACATCGTCGATTTTGCCATGCCAACGTCCGGAAGCCCAATTACCAATTTCGCCTATGGTAAAGTCTCCAGCATCAACTATGGCTCCGCTATAATTATCATCTGTCCCCTTTACACCATCAATATATATCTTAACCGTGCTTCCATCATAGGTGCCTGCAAAGTGATGCCATGAGCCTGTAGCGGTAAAATCCTTGTAAGCAATATTGTCCTGCCACCTGTTGACATAAAACCCGGCAGCACCGTCATAAAAGAACGCTCCCCAGCCATCATCCCATTCACCATTAGACGATTTACCAAAAAGTGACGGCCAATCGTTGAAGGTTAAAGAATCCGCATAAAACCAGCAAGTTATGGACACTTCAGTTCCAGTTAATTGGAGACTCGAAGGATTTCCACATTCTATAACATCATCACCCCCGTCAAAAGCGAGGGCACCTCCGACTTGGCCGGTTGTCCATTCGTCGCCGACCATATTGGTCAAAGTGCCATCGTTGCCTTGGCCGCTGCTGTCTGCTGCGGTCAGGCCTGAAGTCTCATCAAGCTTCCACCACCCGATGAGCCCCTCGGTACAGGAACTTGCATTTGTTCGAATGTATGTCTGGGCAGTGAATGTCATATCCCTGCCCATCGCAGCCGGATTGGCCAGGGTCACTTCAACTTTTACAAGGCGGATGTCGTTAACATCCGTTATGGGTGTATCCAAATCACAGGCATCGTAGCAGGTAAACTGCAGCCGGCTGACGGGCCCGGCCAGCTCCGAAAGGTTTCCGACAGAACCAAACTGGGCGTAGTTGTTTGCGTCAACATCATATCTTAGCGTGTCGCCATCGTTGTCTTCAAATTCTATGAAGCCGACGGTTTCGGTGAAGTCGCTTACAGCGGTTATTCGAGTAGCCGGCGCGAGGTTACGGTTTAGGTGGTCTATCAGGACTCTGCCGTTCTGGAGTACTTCGGCGGCAGCGGCTTTAGAGCTCCAACTGTTCAGTACCGCCCTGAACTGCGGCAACAGGACTGCAAAGACGATGGCCATTATAGCCATAGCTATAACCATCTCCAGAAGGGTCAGGCCCCGGTCCCCATTTTGCGATTTGCCGTAAAACCGGAACCTTTGACAAACCAGAGTTTTATTATTCGCGCACTGCATCTTCGTCACCACACAAAAACTGGGGTGCTAACCGCTTTTTTCGGCATAAAACAAGGCCGTTGTTACGCAAGTTTTACACTATCGGGTGGCGAAAACAAAAAATGGAAAAGCCGGAATGAATAGCGGTACTCCGTCGCGCAGGCCGTTTTTTATCTGACACTAACAGCTATTGCGAAAAAAGTTTTTTGGACTGGTGAACAGGTCCTATAAGTTTGCGGCCTTGCGATTTTGCGACTTATCGCAAAATGGGTTTCCTACAATCTTTTTGCGATGAGGGTAGTTAGGGCAACTTCGACTTCACCGGCCCCGAGGATATTGTTGCCGTTCAGGTCGTACCCGACATCAACCGCTATTTGTCTGAGGTTGGGACTTTTTGGAATATCAAGTACGGTGCACAGGTATTGGCCATCGAGAGATGTGTTCATTTCCCTAAAGGAGGTCGGCAGGCCCCAGTCGTAGATTGAGCGTGCTCTTATTTCATCAAGTTTGGCCTGGGCGAGAATGAGACTGCGGGTTCTGCGCTCAATAATTGCGCCGGTGACCTGGGCGCTGGTCAGGGCTTTTAGAATCGGAACTATCGCGATTATCAGCAGGCCTGAAGCGACAACAACTTCTGTAAGAGTGAAGCCCGCAAAGCGATTTTCGATTTTCGATTTACGATTTACGATTTTTAGTTTTCCGTGCATTTTATCATACCCGTTGCCCGAACAACAGTAATCGTCAAGGTTTTTCCCTCAGCAGAGACGGTAATATTACCAGTTTCTCCGCCTTTTCTATTCCCTAAGGGTTCAAAACTGAACTTCTTGCTGTTTGAGCAGTTAGCCGTAACAGCCGAATCAATTTCGTGTACCTCCAATACTTCACCGGTATCACGGTTTTTTATATGGTAAGAGTCATGCGGGCCGCCGCCGAGCATCCTTAGTTCAAAGCCTTTGGTATTTTCTGCGGCGTCGGAAATGGCCATTCTGCGTGTTTGGCGCAGGTCGGTAACAATTTTTTTCGCGGTGGTCTCGGCCTTATGCTTTGAAATGATGGCGTAATTGAATCTGGGCACGGCAATAGCCGCAAATATACCGATAAATATTACAACGATGATTAACTCAGTCAGACTGTAGGCATTTCTTTTCCTGGACATAGTATAAGCCAACCATATAAAGACAACAAGGACGGCCACAGTCTCTCCGTAACCATCCTTATTGACTTGCCTCTACAGATAGAAAACCTGTCCGGTTTTTGACTATATCTTAGTGTTGTTAGTGACCGTGCTCGGCAATTCGATGAGTGGTCGTGCTGTAAACGTAAGCGGTCCCAAACGGACACGCCGGTGCCCCATCCGGGAAATAGTCGGTATCCTCCGTGACATCTGTCAGCGCCGTCGGCCAGGAGTTATTGTTCGCGTAGTACAATTCGATCTGCGAGTTTATCAGGTCAACATTGGTCTGGCAGGCATTGACCCGGGCAGTTCGAGCTCCTCCTAAAATTCTTGGGACGGCAATTGCCGCCAGCGCCCCCAGGATCAGAACCACTATCATCAATTCAACCAGCGTAAAACCTTTTCTCGACTGCATCCTGTTCTCCTTTCAAAAAAAACATATCCGGTTGACTGCCAAGCTAACTATCGACACAAGGTGTTCAAGACTTTACGTCAGAACCGACCAAAAGCTGTCACGATAGTCGAATGTCCGCTTCGATGGCCGAATCAGCTGGCCCGACGTGCAGACTATATTCTTACTTATCGGAAGTAATAACCTGCTGTTTGTGTTCGGCCACGCTATCACAAATAATAATACAAAAATCGCCTCGGCCAAAATAACAAGCAGAACTTTCTCTAAAGTTTCCTGCTTTGGTCGATAACCTGTTCCTTCGACACAATCTCGTAACTATTTTAGATACTGCATATAATCGTACATCGGCAGATACACACTGATTAGAATGAATCCAACAATAACTCCCATAATAACCGTTAAAGCGGGCTCCAATTTGACAATCAAAGTGTTTACGAACCTTTCAATATCTTTATCAAGAAAATCTGCACCTTTATTAAGCATCTGCGGCAACTTTCCTGCTTCCTCACCCGAAGAAGCTAATTGCACGACCACAGGCGGGAAAATATCATAATTTTTCAATGATTTTGAGACAGGATTGCCTGCCTCGACCGCTGTCTGCAATTCCCTGGCGATTTCAGTCAGTTTATGATTGTGAGCAACCGCACTCGCCACGTCCAACGCCTTGGTTAGCGAAACTCCGACAGAAGCCAGCATCGCAAAGGTCCGCGTAAAATGAGAAACCACAACCATACGATTTAGCTTTGCAAAAACAGGCATATTAAGCTTGAAAATATCCCACTTTGCCCTGGCGCGCGGGTTTTTTGACAGCCATCGGAACAGTATTACCGCCGCGGCTGCCAGAACAGGAATTGCCCACCAGAAGTTTCTCAGGAAAGAGCTTAGGTTAACCAGGACCTGGGTTGGCCCAGGCAGAGAAACATGCAGTTGTTTGTACACTTTTGCGAAGATAGGTATGACAAAAATCAAAAGACAGCCGACAACCACAGAACAGGTGACACCTACCACGACCGGATAAGCAAAAGCGGATTTTACCTTTCGCCTCAGGTCTGCCTGTTTTTCCAGATATGAAGCGCTTATTTCGAGCGATTCCGCTAATCTGCCCCCGGCCTCACCGGCCTCAATCATTCCCAGGAAAAAATCTGTGAATATGTTTGCGTATTTTCCAAATGCCTTTTCGAGGCTTGAACCACTTTCAACGCTTTCCCTGATATCGGCGATTACGTGCTTTAAGGCCCGGCTCTCAGTCTGCTCCTCTAACGTCTCCAGGCATCTCAAGATTGGCAGGCCGGCCGAATACATCCCTGCAAACTTATAAGCAAACTCAACAACTTCCGACTGTTTTATCTTCTTGCGTTTTTTCGTGGGGGCTTTGCCCCGCTGCACCTTTACGAGAACATAACCCATCTTTTCCAGTTCTTCACGCACCATGGCAACATTGTCAACGTCGTTGTACGTACCGGAAAACTCGTTTCCCACTTCATCTGTTGCCGTGTACTCATAGAGCGCCATCACTCCGCCTCCACCTCAACAACGCGCATCAGCTCCTCCAGTGTCGTTAGGCCGTTGACAACTTCATTAACTGCGCTTTCATAAAGGGTCTTCATACCTTCTTCTACTGCCTGCTGCTTGATTGCATCGTCGTTGCTTCTGTTAATTATCATTTTCCTTATTTCCGGAGAAGTGCGCAGTATCTCGTAAATGCTTTTTCGTCCGTGATACCCGGTGTGAAAGCAACTGTTACATCCCTTTGACCTGTAAAGTTTTATCTGCTTATCCCTGTAAGATTTACCGAACAGACACTTCAGCTCATCCTCAGATGCCTCATAGTCTTGTCTGCACCTGGTACACGAGACCCTCATAAGTCTTTGGGCGACCGTTCCCAAAAGGGCTGAAGCGACAAGAAACGGCGGTATTCCGAGGTTAATCAAACGTGAAATTGCCCCCGCGGCATCATTTGTATGTAAGGTACTCAGGACCAGGTGGCCGGTCAGGGAGGCACTGACAGCTATTTCCGCGGTTTCAAGGTCACGAATTTCACCGACCAGTATGATATCCGGGTCTTGCCGAACTATGCTTCGCAGAGCTGAGGCGAAAGTCCTTCCCGCAATCGGTTTAACCTGGACCTGTGTGACACCATCCAGACGGTACTCAACAGGGTCTTCAACAGTAACGATATTCTTTTCGGGTGTGTTGAGCAATTGAAGTAGCGCATAAAGGGTGGTGGTCTTACCGCATCCGGTGGGGCCGGTCAGCAGAAGCATACCGTAAGGACTTTTGACCAGCGACCTGAATTTCTGATTATCGTCAGGCGAAGTTACAATTTCGTCAACCGACCATTTATTAACGTCTTTGTCGAGGATTCTGATAACTATCTTCTCTCCTCCTATTGCAGGCATTGACGAAACTCTCAGGTCGTACTCTTTGTCATCGTGCCACGTAATCATATGACCATCCTGTGGCACTCTTCGTTCAGAAATGTCCATATCCGCCATAATCTTAATGTGCGATACCACCTCAAGCTGCGCCGAAGACGGCATCTCTATTGCAGGCCGTAAGGTCCCGTCTATACGGTAGCGCACCCTCACATCAGAGTCCCGTGGCTCGATGTGTATATCGCTTGCCCTCGCATCAATGGCGCCGGTTATTATGGAAGAAACCAGCTTTGCAATAGGAGCATCGGCAACCCTTGCGGACCTCTGCTCAGCTTCGCTATATTGGGCGCTCTTGTCGGCATCTTCCTGCAACCGCATCGAGACTATAGCCTGCTTTGTCACATTCGTTACATTGAAATGATAGTGTATTGCCTGTCTTATAGCGCCGGGTGTGGCAGCGACGGGAACAACCTTGCATCCGGTTTTCATCTCGATTTGGTCCCTGATAGACAGGTTCAAAGGAGAGCTCATCGCCACCAGCAACTGATTACCCTCATTCTTTACCGGAATGACATTGTGCTCATTAGCCATCTCATAAGAGACCAGGTGGGCCGCCATCGGATCAACCATCTCTGGTGCGATATTAACAAACTCTATCTTGTTAGCACCGGCAATAACCCTGATTAGCTGGTCGTCATCAAGAAGGTTTTCCTTCTTTAGTATGCTTATCAGATTTTGTCCCGTCTTTTGCTGCCGGTCAATGACGGCCTGCAGGGTTTTCTCATCAAGAATCTTCTCTTGCTTAAGAAGTGAAATTATCGGGTCTTGCTTTTCCATAATAATCCCATCTACACGAGCCGCCGGACTAATCCCCCAACAGTATCGACAACGCCTTTTGACGACTTGAAAACAAACACGCTTTAAAGCGATTTTACCGGCTCGTGTCCCGGTCAAGTGACCGATAATAACCTTTTCCAGAACTTTACTGCTCCGCCAGCCGCGCAAAGTCCAAAAACCCATTATCTCAGCACTATACAACCCTACTGCTAATCTGACTAATTCCTGTTTTGGCGTCCCAGGTTATGAAGACTGCGATTTTCAAGAGGAAAAATCCGAGCTTTTGAGCTGCCATAGGAAAAACTCCAATCAGGAAACTCAAAACAGCTGCAATTTCAAAACAGATTTGGTATAAGTGAGGCAAAAGTTCGGGTACACTGCTGATTTGATGTTAAATTCGGATAAACGAGAACAAGGATGCTTATTATGTCACTGCCCAGCACGTAAATCATGAGGGCGTGGTATCCTTAACGCCTTCCGGTTAGAACAGGTTATCGAGAAATGAAAACCCTATGATTTTGATAAGGAGATGGACGATGTACAGAAAACCAATGTTACTCTCAATCTGTTTTTTGATTATGGTACCGATTATTGGCGCAGCAGAGATTGAGTGGAAAGGCGGCGGCAAAGATAATTCCTGGTGCACGGCGGGCAACTGGAGTGGCGGCAGTGTGCCGGGCGCGAGTGACATCATTGTACTGAATCCTCCGCCGGAACGCGGTCCTGTTATAGACTGCGATGTAACATGCGGTGAGATTCGCGGGCCGGTGTGGAAGAGCTCGGAGCCGCAGGTGGTGGACGTTATCGGCTGCAATGTCACCATTAACGGCTGGTGGCGATGGGCAAACAGGGGCCGGGGAATCGCGACCATAAACGTAAACCGAGCGAACCTCAACATTAAAGGTATGTTCAGATTGTCCGACAGCGGCAAGACGTACGGTGTTGCAAATATCACGGACAGCACGGTTAAGTGCAAAGGTGTTCTCATCGGCGACGGCGGCAACGGCAAAATCAATATGAACGGCAACGTACTTTTCGAAGTGGAAGATACGGTGAATATGGGCGGCTCGCCCGGAGACAATCCGCGTAGGTACGAGGATAAACCGCTGAGGATAACCATGAACGGCGGGATATTTCGTATCGGTGACGAGTTGAGATGTCCGTCGGACAAGGACCGGGCAGGCACGGCAAGCATTAAGCTGATGGCGGGAAGACTTGAGTGCAAGAGGTTCAGCCATGCGGAGGTGGCCTACTCTATGGATATAGAAGAAGGCGTGTTTATCATATCAGGTGATGTCACTGGCGATATAAAGAAGGATATCGAAAGCGGCTATATCACGGCTTTCGGCGGCGAAGATACGGTCAGGTGCAGGTACCTGTCCAGAGCCGACAGGACTATTGTAATGGCATCAGCCCGCAAGAAGGCGCGATGGCCGCGGCCTCGCAACCGCGCTGAGGACGTCAAGCCGGACGAGAAGCTCAGATGGAGGGCAGGGCGCAGCGGCAAAACGTACAATCTTTACCTGGGCACGAGTCTCGATGCCGTCGGCTCCGCTGCCAAGGCCATTAGCGAAGGGCTGACTCAAAATACTTATGACCCCGACCTTGATTTTGACAAGATTTATTACTGGCGTGTGGATACTGTAGACGATGCAGGGACCTTGCACAAAGGACTTACCTGGCAGTTCACCACCACCGACGGAAAAGCGTACGAGCCCAGCCCCGGCGCCAAGGCTGAAAGGGTGGCGGCTGATACATCTCTTACCTGGAAGCCGGGATTACTTGCGACTTCACATAAGGTGTACTTTGGAACCGACCCAAGAAGACTGGCCGCCAAAGGCACCACTTCCGGTAACAGTTTTAAACCCGAAGGGCTCGAATTAGGCAAGACCTACTACTGGCGTGTCGATGCGGTCAACAAGAAATGGTCCGAGAGTCCCTGGAAGGGTGATGTCTGGAGTTTCACGGTTGATTCCGGCAAGGCACGCGGTCCGCAGCCGGTCAACAATGGCCAATGGATGCCGACTAAGGTGACACTCAGTTGGGCCCCGGCGAGGACGGCAACGGCCCACACCGTGTATATCAGTGACAAGCTCTATGACGTGAAAAATGGAGCCAGACCGGCAAGTAAGGCGCAAAAGAAAACCACTTACACCGTAAGTTCACTCAAAAAGGCCACGACCTATTATTGGCGTGTTGACCAGGTCAGCTCTGGCAAGGTCGTCAAGGGTGATATCTGGCAGTTCAGCACCGAGGGTATTCTCGACCTGAAAGTTGATCTGGCTGTACCTCAGTGGTATGACCGGAGCAAGCCTCGTCCGGGCACAGCCAAGGAAGGCTGGGTGATCTGGGCGTCAAGGCGCTGGGCGGATATGTACATGCATGACGGCGCATGGCTGCCCCGCGGCAACGGCGCTGACAAGGATGGCATACTTGGCTCAGGCGTTCAGTTTTTCCTGGACAACGGCAAAGGGGGTAATGGAGCGGTCATGGCCAAAGGTCTGTGCCGCGGCGGACTGGCAGGGGACCTGCTTCCTTACGGCGAGCCCGAAGGAGACCCCATCGCCAATACGTACTTCTATTCGTGTGACTGGGCCGGTCAAAAAAATGGCGACGCTTTTCTTTTGATCAGGGGCCTGCCTGCGGGCGAATACGAGATGACGTCATACCACAACCATTGGGAGCCTTGCACGCAGCAGACGCGAAATTGCCACCTTTGCGAAAGCGGGATGCCGCCCATGCCGAGCGTAACGGCGAATCCTGTTCCGGCCAATCCTTTGCCGGGGTACGGTAGCTGGGCGCTTCCTAAAGGTACGGGCAAGGGCGTTGTGGCGTTGAAAAATGCCAAGGACATAAAGGTTTCGAGCGTTTTGTCTGATGACAAGGTTACCCGGAGCAACATTGGTTTCGCTACCGACGGCTCGGATGTTCTTATCATCTACGAGGCAGCGGACAACACTTATCCCGACCGCGCCAGGTCAGGCCGCGAAGGAGCAAGGGGCATATTGAACGCGTTTGAACTGAAGAAGGTTGTTAAGAAGTAAACTTTGAGACTGACATAGCTTTCAGCACCGAAGCCGCCCATCACTTTGGCAATCGTTTTGACCGCGCCTCCTTTGCGGTCTCATTGTAAAGCCGGACCTCACAGACAGCGAACCGACCCGCTGTCCTTGTTATCACGAGGCGAACCCTGTCGGTGTTGACAGGTTCGAAATTGAGCATCCGACGGCGGCTTTGGTTACCCATAACGTTTGCAACCATCTTCCAGGAATCTTCGACCCACGCATCTACGGTAAAATCAACTGCCCTATCGGATCTCTTTTGGAAGCTTACGTGGACACTGTTGACCTGCGACGGTTCTGCGAGCTGAAGCTGAATCCACTGTGGCAGTTGGGCTTTCGGGCCGGGGGCCCAGACGTTTCGCTTCTCTCCGACAACCCGGTTCCAGCCGTTATTGACATTTCCCGGCCCCATCCGTTCACGGCTGCTGGAAGCTGTCACCTTGGCCCGCAGCGCCATATCATCCTTATCGGTATTGCCGACCCCGGGCAAATAGCAGCCGTCTTTTAGCAGAGTCTGTTGTAGTTGGTCAATATGATTTTCATAGATTCCGCGAGGTGTGGTGCCATACTCTTTTGCGAGTGCCGCTGCCGTGCCCGCGGCCTGGCCCATCATGCAAACCGGACGCATGACCCTCGTTGCCCCTAAAGCAATGTGGGTCGCTGAGTGACACCGTCCGGCCATAAACAGGTTGACTATGTTTCTCGAATACAAGGTTCGATAGGGTATGCACGTGCGATTGCCCATATACACGTGAATACAATCGTTGCCTTTTACCCAGAAACCTTCCGGATGATGCACGTCTATACCCCAGTCGGTGAACGCAATAGTATCTCTACGCACAATTTGTTCATCAAAGTCGCGCTGTGTCATGATATAGTCACCGACGAGCCGGCGGCTTTCGCGGACTCCCATGACGTAGGTCAGCCAGACGAGCTGCCGATTACGGTTGGCCTCGATTGTCTTGGGATTATGGTTCTTTGCATAGTTCCAAAGCCCGATGTTTATCCGAAACAGCTCGTCACGGATTTTCTCTGCATCTTTAATAATGTCCAGCATGCCTCCGTACTCGACCCACCAGGTACGATAAACACGGCCGTTGGTGTCGTCGCCGGGATTGCGGCCTTTGCCGCGAGAGGGCGCATCAAAGTTCGGCGGACGCCTGACTTCATCCAGACGCTGATGCGAATTCAGCGGCTCGAAGTCCTCAGGTCGTGTCCACTTATATACCCAGTCCGGACACGTGAACGGCACCGGTTTGTCGTGCGTTTGGAATTCGGCATTGTACAGGTTGTTACCCATAGTTCTGCTGCCGGCCTTGACCGGTGCAAGAGACTCGTTGAATTCAGACCGTGCTTCCTGCCCCATACGATACTCGGCGCCGGCGTAATAACCAATCCATCCGTGTCCCGTGCAGTCGATAAACAGCGGAGCACAAAAACGCATCCGTTGACCGCTGTTAACGTTCAGAGCCATTACCGATTTAATTCGATTCTCGGAAGTCATCTCGACACTGGTGGCTCGGGTATTGAGAAACAGAGAGATATTTTCTTCGGCACGAACAATCGACTCGATTTTTGTTGAGTCTGCAAATGCCCGCCAGTCTTGCTTGGGAAAAAACTCCTCGGCCAGTCCGGTGACATTGACCTTGTCCGGCGGGCTGCCGATGTAGCCCATCGGCGGAATTGCTATCTCTGAAGATGCGTTCCCGCCCAGAACGGGTCTATCCTGAACAAAAGCCACGCGAGCCCCGTGACGAGCAGCCGCCACGGCTGCGCCACAACCGGCCGGCCCCCCGCCCACAACAACAACATCAAAAACGCCTGTCTCAATCCGCGCCCCTGTGTACTTCTGGCGCTGTCTCGCAAGCTCCACAGGGTCTTTCGAAGGCGTAAAACCAGCCCCTGCAAGCACAATGGCATCACACCTCGCCCACCAGCCGGTTTGGTCTCGCAGCCGAATTTCAATCTCGCCGGCCCGCAGGCCAAATGTCCCACCGTCAACCCACTGCCAAGCGTCGGTCTCGGCTTTGCCGAATGTCACCGGTGACATCTGGCCTCCAACCTGCACTTGAAACTTCCCAGGCGAGTGACTCGGAAGCCAATCTTTGCACCTCACCCACAGGCGGTATTCTCCGGCTTTAGGAATGTGGGCGGTAGTAAATGCATCATCGACCGGCTTGCCGAGACCGGCAGCAAGCATATAAGGCGAGCCCATCAAATCCACAAACTGACTGTCGTTTGACCATCCGCCGGTTTCGTCGAATTGCTCTGCTTCGAGCCAGATAACCGATTCCGTTTTGCTTTCTGCAGTTGGCACGCATGCCAAAGGGACAATACTAACAAATAAAACAAATGCACAGGCGAGCCGCCGGAGGTAGCGTGCCCTTAAAAAACGGTAACAGATATACGGCATCCTAAAACCTCCTCACTGATAAATAGTTTACTTTTGGAATTGAAAACTGTACAGCTTGGCATTTTGCATTTCAAATCTAAGTCGCACGACCTGGCCAGCGAGGTTGCCGACATCGGGGCTGCCCTTCCAGGTAACAACTTGTCGTACCGAGTCGGTTCTAATGGGGTCACAATCATCAAGGCCAAAGCCGCGCACCGATTTCTTGAGTGGATTTGTCAATGCAATGTTGTAGCCGGTATATTCCTTGCCGTGCAGGGCCACGACTGCGACCTTGACCTGGCCGCCTTTGGCCAGCCCCCGCGTCTCCCCCTGTTCCTGTCTTCGATAGGAAGACACAGGGGGGCGGCGGGCGTTGACATTCAAAGTCAGCTTATCGCCCTCAAAGACGAAAGGTCGCGTCACGATTATGCCCGTCTCCTGGCCGGCATCGAGTGACAGGAAACCGTCAAGCCGCTGGGTGAACCGAACCGTAGCTCCCTTGCGTCCTACCATACCGCAATTGGCGTATTGCCATATCTTGTCGCCCCGGCGTATCATGCCGTTGGCTACCTCAGCGTTTTTGATTTGTCCGCCGTCAACAGTTGTACCGGATGGCAAATAATGCCCGAGGCCCAATTCAGAGCATATCCTCCAGTTAACAGCGTCGCGGCTGACGGCCATATCGCAGCCGCCCCGTATTAGAAACGCCACGTAGGTATCGGGCGCCCATTCGTATTTCTGGGGGCGAGTCCTGAAAATCTGGCCACGGTCGGGACCAAAGATGTCCGGCCCCATGACGGTGACTCCTTCTCCTGTCACGGCGGGGAAGGGCCAGCCCTCAAAATAAGGATTCGGGATGCGGTTGAACGGCCAGGCCTTGTTGACTTGGCGCGTTTGGAACATAGTTGTGCCTCTTCCGTAATTGGGGTAGTCGCCGGTGTTGTAGCTGCCGTCGCGTTTTATGTAGTTGAAGTAACAGCCCTGCTGGTCATCCCAGAAGGTTTCACATCCGCCGCCGCTGACGAGCGGCAGCATACAGGTTTCGTTGCGTCGCCAGTGGACAGCATCAGGTGAGAAATATAGATAAATGCCTCGCTGGGCCACCCAGAGCGTGGCTTTGAACCTTTCTTCCGGCAGGACATTGGGGTTGGTGTCCTTGAAATATTTTCCCCAACTGGGAAGGCCAAGCATTACCAGGTTATTGTTTTTGGAACCTTCGTATTCGATAAGTCCCAGCTTGGGCCTTTCGAAGTGCACACCATCTTCGGAGACCAACAAGGTAATCAGCCCCTCGTCACACTCATAGCCCTGGGAGACAACGGTATATATCTTACCATCGTTCTCGAAAAATGACGCGTCCCACGCTGCCCTTTCATTCAGTACAACGGCATTTGTCGGCGGGTTAAGGGTCAATTTGATGTTTTGTTTTCTATCGACCATCACCTCGTCTATAAAGACGTGCCTGCGTGAGCCAAGCATTACCGGTTCACTGGGCAAATAGGTTTTATCAAGGCCGAACAATAGCGGCGGCCCGTTTGGTACTGCCGGCTTAGGAGCGTTCCTGCAGTAGTTTCTGCTGAAGCTGTCCGGTAGTCTGAAATTGTTCTTATACCTTAAGCAATCCGAGAAACGAAGCTCGTCTATGTTGCCGTTGAAGTCCTTTTCGCCGTGGCGATTATGTCCTACGGCAAAATTAAATCGATGCGGGATTCGTTTCTCGAAATCAGGGACGGACTTTCTGTCCTCTTTCTCGAAAATTCCATAAGTGGTGTCGGCAATGGACTTAGGCCGAACGGCACGGACAACCCCGGACTTTGCGACCGGTGTAACTCTCACCGGTTCCTGCGCTTTGGCGTCAATAAAATAATGAACTTTGTTACTGCCGGCCGAGTAAGTGAAAGCAATGTGATGCCATGCTCTGCCCCAGATTTGGGGAAGTTCGGTGGGACAGACGGCTTTGAAACCTGCATAGGCATTCTCAATAACAAAGCCGGCCGCGCGGGTCTTCAGAGTCAAAGTAAACCCCGGCTCAAACTTGTCACCAAGGTCGATGAGGGTAACGTCCTGAATGGGATTCGACATCAGCATCAGCCAGAATTCGCACGTAAAGTCCCGCTCTGCGAGGGTCCTCAATATCTGCTCCGGTGCAATGGTAGGACCAAAAAGTCCGCTTCCCGGTCTGCCGCTCATTTCCCTCATCTTGTTGAACCCAACCGCGCCTTTCCAGGCTGCGTAACTGACTGCGTAATCACGACCGGGTGTGAGTTTGAGTGCATTTCCGAATCTGCCGGGGACAAGCCGGCCGCCTTTCATCAAGCGCAGGTCGTACTCATACTCGCCGGCATCGGTCAAAGTCGTGTAGGGATAGTCGGCCTCATCGAAAAGCCACAACCCCACAGTATGTTTGTCCGCAAAAGATGGAAAGAAGTTTGTTTGCTTCTCCGCCCCAAGGGTTATCCCTCTAAACCCCCCTGCTGCCAATACCATCATCAGACTGAAGATTCTTAAGCTCGTTTTCATTCTCATAACGTCTTCCTGCTTTACACTTCAAACAAAATTATTTTGCTTCCACATTTAGTCCAGCCAAATGTGATTGACTAACGCAACTATTCTTGGTTATACTACTATAAAGTAAATGGATAAGAAAGCTAACTGAGTAGAATATTTTTCAGTCGATGGGGTTCGATACCTCCGTAAATTCCAGATTATCCAGAAAATTTAGGGTTATATAGCTTGTCAGGGAGTGTCAAAATGAAGAAACGATTTGCGGTCGCGAGTATTCTGGTATTCGCCTGTATCTTGTTGGTTTTCGCAGGCAACAAAAGCAAAAAAAACTATAGCAATTCCATTGGTATGAAGTTTTCGCGTATCGAGCCGGGTACGTTCCGGATGGGCCAGTTGAAGAAGCTGGCCCCGGAAGTGCTGCCGGTTATCGAGGGCGGCGACCGCGGGGGCCGCTTCGACCTGCAGGCCGACGGCGATTACGACGAAAAACCGGTCCACACCGTCAAAATTACAAAACCATTCTATATGGGCGTTTATGAGGTTACCAATAAGCAGTACGAGTTGTTTGACCCTGAACACAAAAAACTGCGCGGCAAAAACGGTCTTTCCAAAAATGATGACGAGCCGGTAATATTCGTCAACTGGTATCAGGCCAAGGCCTTCTGTGATTGGCTAAGTGAAAAGGAAGGACTGCCGTACCGTCTGCCTACCGAGGCAGAGTGGGAATATGCCTGTCGGGCAGGGACAAAAACGAACTACTATGCCGGTGACATTCTGCCGAAGGAATTTTACAACAAGACCAGCAAGCGGCTTGATGTGGGCCAAACCAGGCCTAACTCCCGAGGACTATATGATATGCACGGAAACGTCGAGGAGTGGTGCTACGACTGGTATGGTCCCTATGTGAAAAAGAGACAAAAGGACCCTGTCGGTTACGCCAGCGGTGATTTTCGTGTCACTCGTGGCGGCAGCCATTCAACCTATCCTTATTTCCTGCGGTCTGCCAACCGAATGGGGACACTTCCCGAAGACAAACACTGGCTGATTGGTTTTCGAGTGGTTATCGGCAAGATGCCTAAGTCAAAGCCCTTACCCATCCCCCCTGCTCTTCGCTACCAGCGTAAGGTGATTAAGCGTGACCCGGCAAAGGTGCGCAAAGGTCCGAACCCGGCCAAGCCTTACTTCAAAGGCCCGCGAAAGTTTGTAAAGATTCCGCGCAGCGCGACAGGTCCCGTCTTTGCAGGCCACAACCATAATCCCGCCATAGTCGAGTGTCCTAACGGCGACCTGCTGGTCTGCTGGTACACCTGCGTTTCCGAGAAAGACCGTGAGTTGGCGGTGGCTGTCAGCCGGCTCCCATACGGACAGGAAGAATGGCAACAGGCATCGCCCTTTTGGGATGCGCCGGACCGCAACGACCATGCGCCGGTGCTCTGGTATGACGGCAGGGGCAAGATTTATCATTTTCAGCCTTTCTCCGCCGGCGCAACATACGCGACATTAGCGGTAGCGATGCGAACCTCCGCCGACAGCGGTGCGACCTGGTCGCGACCGAGGGTAATCCTCGCCGAACACAGTAATCCTAAAGGCAGCCGCGGAGGCCACCAGCTAAGTGAGCCGGCCTTCAGAATGAACGACGGCGCCATCGCGATAACGACCGACGGCCTGCCGACACTCTGGATAAGCCGCGACGAAGGACTGACATGGAAAGGCTGCGGCGGTGATATCAACGGAAACCATCCGGGCGTCGCACAACTTGCCCCTGAGGGGCTTGTGGATGGGCGGCTGATTGGTTTTCTGCGTGACAGGGAAGTCAAAGCCGAGGAGGTAATAACCACCTATCAGGATATGGGAAAAACCTTCACGCATAAAACAAGGAAACGCAGGATGGCCAAGGCCATCTCCGAAGACGGCGGCAAGACCTGGCCTCATCTTACCAGCCCGTTCCCCGGCATTGGAGGAGGACAGCGACTTGTGCTGATGCGGCTGAAGGGAGGCGACCTTTTCCTGGCATCTTTCGCCGACAGGGGAATTATTATTACCGATTCTTCTGGCGCAAAACGCGAGGTGCGAGGTATGTTTGCAGCCCTTTCCGAAGACGGCGGCAAGACCTGGCCTTATGTGCGTCTTGTAAGTGACGACGGCCCCGGCACGCCCGCTATGACTACCAACGGCGGTTACTTTGCAATGAGCGCCCGCAACGCTGAATACCGCGGATATATGTCCGGCTGCCAGGGACTTGACGGGGTCATTCATCTTATCAGCAGCTATTCGCATTATTCGTTTAACCTAAAGTGGCTAAAGACCGCCCCACCGCCGCTTCGGTATCCGCCAATGAAGGTTCATCACGTTGTCGAGACTTTCACCGGCCCTGAGTTTGACGCAAAAAGTTGGGAGCCCTACCACGGCCATTCGGGCGGTTTCAACGGCAAGGGTCAGTACACTATGATATCCAAGTCGCATTTTCAGGGAATGAACCGTCTGATTGGCGCCGGCTCGTTCGAGATGAATATGGCCTTTAAGAACATTTATTATAACCCGCGTGGCCCAACCGCCTCACCTGGAATTACTATATGGATTAAGGACGCAATGATGCGCCGGCTGCACTTCTACATTAGAGACGACAGACTTTCTCTGGGTCTGGCAGACGAGGAAGAACAGGTTAAACTGAACTGGCCGAGAGATGGTGTTCGATATTCAAAGCCCCCCACCTCGGCCAAACTGAAGTTCATCTATAATGAAAACACAAAACAGATTCGTATCTTCTACGGTCTCAACGGCAAAGATGCGACAACCGAGCTGCCCCACAGCAAAGCGGGGATATATTTGGGCAAGCCCTTAACCGAATCTACCGCCGCCTACATTATGATGAGCAACGGACGCGTTGACCTTGATTATTTTGAAATCAAGCCGATTAACCCTTAAGACAGTGTATAGGAAAGTTCCCAGCGAAATATAACAATCTAAGGGCAAAGTTATGAAGAACTCAATGCTGACAATGGCAATCATATTTGCAACTGCTGCAGCAGTGCATGCAGGTGCTATGCCAACCGAGAAAGAATACACAAACTCCATTGGTATGAAGTTTGCGCGTATCAAGCCGGGCGAATTCAGAATGGGCCAGTTAAACTCGCCTCTGGCCGCCGAAGTGCTGCAGGGCAAGAGCTTTTTGTGGGAGGGCGACTACGACGAAAAGCCCGTGCACAAGGTCAGGATAACCAGACCTTTCTATATGGGCGTCGTCGAGGTCACGAATTATCAGTATGAACTTTTCGACCCGAAACACAAAGCCGATCGGGGCAGGTTCAACGGCCTGAGCAAAGACGACGACGAGGCCGTTATAAACGTCAACTGGTACGATGCGCAGGCCTTTTGCGAATGGCTCAGCCAGCAGGAGGGGGTAACCTATCGTTTGCCTACCGAAGCCGAGTGGGAATATGCCTGCCGCGCCGGAACGAAGACCAATTACTCCTGCGGCGACCTGCTGCCTGAAGAGTATCACAAAAACGCATGGCGGACGAAGAGTCCGACGCCGGTGTCACTGCACGTGGGCAAGACCCCGCCGAATCCGTGGGGCTTGTATGATATGCACGGCAACGTGGAGGAGTGGTGCAGCGACTGGTACGGGCCTTATACCAAAAAGACAACGAAGGATCCCGTTGGTTATGACAGCGGTGCTTTCAAGGTTCTTCGCGGCGGAAGTCACGGCACGGGCATATTTTACCTTCGAAGTGCCAACCGCCTCGGAGCGGTGCCCGAGAACAGGAACTGGATGTTTGGCTTCAGGGTGGTTCTGGGGGACATGCCCAAGACCAAACCTTCGCCTGTTAAAACGCCGCTGAACCAGGTGGGCGTTGTTCAGCGAGCCCCTGCTTCGGTTTCCCAGGGGCCCGATCCTGAAAAGCCTTATTTCAAGGGGCCTCGCAAGTTTACGGTAATACCGCCCGATGCCGCGGGACCGGTTTTCGCTTCGCATAATCATGCGCCAGGCCTCGTCGAATGTCCCAACGGTGACCTGCTGGCGGCATGGTTCACCACTGTCACCGAGGGCGGCAGGGAGATGGCCATAGCGGCAAGTCGCTTGGTATGGAGAACCGACCAGTGGCAGCCGGCTTCGGCTTTCTGGGATGCGCCCGACAGAAACGACACAACGTGTTCTCTTTGGAACGACGGCAAGGGCAGGATATATCATTTCAACGGTGTGTCAAATTCGGCGGCAATTATGAGTATACTGTGCATAAGGAGCTCGGACGATTCCGGGGCGACATGGACCGGCCCGAGGATCGCAATGCCTGAGCACAAGATCGGCCAGGTCACGGCTAACAGTTGTCTGCGCCTGCCGGACGGTACGATCGTAATGCCTAATGATGATCAGCAGGGTTCCAGCAGGGTATGGCTGAGCAGTGACGAGACGCTGAGCTGGAAGTGGCTGGGCGGAAATATCAAGGGTATCCATCCGGCGGTGGCAGCTCTGAATGACGGAAGGATAATTGCTTTTGGCAGAGGTGGCGCTATCGACGGTATGATGCCGATAAGCATTTCGAGTGACCGGGGAAAAACTTACACATATAAGGCAAGCGAGTTTCCCCCGATAGGCGGGACACAGAGGTGCGTACTCTTGAAACTCAGGGAAGGGCCTTTGTTCTTTGCTTCGTTTGCCGGCAGAGGAACCTATACCACGATAACCGATACGGCTGGCAACGAGCGTCAGGTTCGAGGGCTCTTCGCTGCGGTGTCACTTGATGACGGGCAAACCTGGGCTAACAAGCGGCTCGTTACTGATGACACCCCCGGCAGAGCGGTCGAGTGTACCGGCGGGGGGCTCTTTACGCTTAGTCCTTACAGTGCCGAATACCGTGGATACATGCAGGGCTGTCAGAGTTCCGATGGTCTGGTACATCTGATAACAAGCAGAAATCACTATGCTTTCAACTTGAAATGGCTGTTGACACCGGCACCGACACCCACAGTTGAGCCTCTGAAAGTTCGCACAATAGTGGATACATTTGACAAAGCCGACAATATCGAAAGTATCGGGTGGTTCCCGTATAAGGCTATTACCGGTGCGTTCAACGATGATGGGCAGTATGTCATAGATTCTGTCGGCAGCACCAACGGGATCAACCGCATCGTGGGCGAGGGTTCCTTCGATATTACCCTGACTCTAAGCAGTATAAGGCCCAACCCCAAGACCCCTTATGCCATGCCCTCGATCATTACCGGATTCAAGGACGCACTGGACAGAACGGTGTTTATGACCATGAATTCAAAAGGCATATCTCTGATGGTAAAGGATAACGAATCCGAGCCTGCATTTAGGAATAATTACACTGACCAGGCGACTTTCTCCTCGCCGCCGGAGTCGGCAAAGATAAGGTTAGTCTGGGATGCGAAAGATCGGCGATACCGGGTATTCTACGGTATAAACTCAAGCGAGGCGGTAACGGAATTGCCCTCGAGTGTCGAAGGAGTCTATCTCGGCAGTGAGTTCACCGAGTCCACGTCTCTGTATATCCTCGTCAGCAACGGCGTCGTCGAGGTCGATCGCTGTGAAATCAAACCTCTTGGCATTTAATTGTAAGGGAAGTTTAATGAGAAAGTCATTTTGCATTGTTTTATATTGTCTACTGGCTGTGACGGCTTTTGCCGAGATGCCGCAGGGTGATGAGTACACCAATTCTCTGGGCATGAAGTTTGTTCGCATCGAGCCGGGCAAGTTCAGGATGGGCCATGACAAAAAGATGGTTCCGGAAGTGCTGCCGGTCATAGAGGGCGGCGACCGCGGCGGGCGATTCGACCTGCAGGCCCGGGGCGATTACGACGAAAAGCCTGTTCACACCGTCAGGATCAGCAAGCCATTCTATATGGGTGTTCTTGAGATCACGAACAAGCAATATGAACTGTTCAATCCGCAGCACAAGTCATATCGCGGCAAGTACGAGCTTTCGACGGATGACGATGAGGCTGTGACCTACGTCAGCTGGTACGATGCCATGCAATATTGTCAATGGCTAAGTGACAAGGAGGGGATTCCGTACAGGCTCCCGACCGAGGCAGAGTGGGAGTATGCCTGCCGGGCGGGAACGAAAACCAACTACTATCCCGGTGACATCCTGCCAAAGGAATATGAAAATAAGCCAGGCAACAGTTGTCTTGTCAAGACAAAGATAACCATCGGTAAGACGCCCCCAAATCGGTGGGGGCTTTACGATATGCACGGCAACGTCGAAGAATGGTGCTACGACTGGTAT
>CAZQYB010000004.1:0-41975 GCA_964597535.1 uncultured Pirellulales bacterium
GTGGATAATATGTGTATGCAGTTAATTCAAAAGCCCGAACTTTACGATGTGATTGTGCTGCCGAATCTCTACGGCGATATAATAAGCGATTTATGTGCCGGTTTGGTTGGCGGATTAGGCGTTGCACCCGGTGCAAACATCGGCGATAAATGCGCCATCTTCGAAGCAACCCATGGCAGCGCACCAAAATACAAAGGCCAAAACAAGGTAAACCCAACGGCCCTGATACTCAGCGGCGTACTGATGCTCAGGCACATAGGCAAAACGGCTGAAGCAGACAAGCTCGAAAATGCTGTGGCCGCGGTGATTGCCGAAGGCAAAAGCGTAACCTACGATATGAAAGCCGACCGTAATGACCCAACTGCTGTCGGGACAAGCCAAATGGCCGATGCTATTATAGAAAAAATTAAAAGTTGAAATGCAAATATCAAAATTACATATCAAAATGTAAAATGTCATTGCGAGTCCTCACGAAGTGAGGGCGTGGCAATCTCTGATTTGCAAATAGTCGAGATTGCTTCGTCATCCGCCAGAGGTGGATTCCTCGCAATGACACGAAGTGTCATTCTTGAATTTTTAGTAGGGGCCTTGTAATTGAATCAGCAGACTTATCGCAAATTGATTTCCGGTCAAAGCACGAGCTGGTTTGCGGCGTCTTCCCGTTCCGCTCTGGGTGTCGCTGGTGCAGTCTATACAATCGGCATCCGGCTGTGGAATTTGTTATATTGCAAAGGCTGGTTGAAAACACATCGTGTAAATGCGGTTGTCTTTAGCGTCGGCAATATAACAACCGGTGGGACAGGAAAAACCCCGCTTGTAATCTGGCTATGCAATAAAATAACTGAAAACTCAAAACTCAAAGCTCAAAACTGCCAATGTGCGATACTTACCCGCGGTTACAAGGCAACTCAAAACTCAAAACTCAAAACTCAAAACTATTCCGATGAGCCGGCCATCCTTGTCGAAAGCTGTCCACAGGCCAAAGTAATCGTCAATCCCGACCGCGTCGTGTCTGCCGCTGCTGCTGTGAATAAGTTCGGTGCGAATGTTCTAATTATGGACGACGGATTTCAACATCGGCGATTAGACAGGGACCTGGACATCGTGACAATTGACGCTATGTGTCCTTTCGGATATGGCAAGCTGCTGCCGGCCGGGCTGCTAAGAGAACCGGCTACTGCTCTGAAAAGAGCCAATGCCGTTGTTATTACCAGGTGCGACCAAACCACCGCGGCTGAATTGGCCCAGCTTGAAGAGAAGTTGCAGCTAATCAATCCGGATATCCCCATTGCAAGGTCCATACACGCACCTGTTTGCGCAAAATCCCGGGAACATAAGGAACTCAGCATCGAAGAGCTGAGAGACAAGAAGATATTTGCTTTTTGCGGCATAGGCAATCCGGACGCTTTTTTGGGCACAATTGAAAACCTCAGATTTAAGATGGCTGGCTCGAAAGTTTATAATGACCACCATCATTATACGGATAATGATATTGCTGACATTTACGAAAAAGCCGGATATTTGGGGGCGGATTTGATACTGACAACACAGAAGGACTGGAGTAAAATTTGTGGTTCTAACTTCTCAATTCTCAACTCTCAGGGTGTACCTTTCGCTTATTTGGTAATCCGGCTAAAGTTTATCAGTGGAGAAGATAAAATAACGCAGTTGATTGAAGACACATTAGCTGGTAAAATCACCAAGAAATAAAAAGATGCAAAGTAAAATAACGCAGGTGCAAAGAGCTTAAAATGTACGAAAAGCTGCTAAAAGTAGTAACGAATCTCGGCTCACCGAAGATTTTGCTCGCTGGTGACTTTATGCTCGATGTTTACATCTACGGCGACGCCTTAAGAATAAGCCCCGAGGCGCCTACACCTGTACTGAGAGTCACTGAGTCTGAGTATAGCTGCGGTGGAGCAGGGTCCGTGGCTGCCAACCTTGCCGCTTTAGGTGCAGTGCCTTATTGTCTCGGTGTCGTCGGAAACGACGAGAATGGAAAACTTCTAAAGAAATTATTAACAGAAGCGGGTGCTGATGTTACCGGACTGCTCACCACAGCAGACCGCCCTACAATCAGCAAACAAAGAATCATAGGCTTAGCACAGCATCGTCATCGTCAGCAATTGATGAGACTGGACAAAGAATCCACAGAGCCGGTCCCCGACGAGCTGAATGAGGCAATTTTACAAGTTTACAAAGATAATTTAGAACAGACTGATATCGTCTGCCTGCAGGATTACAATAAGGGTTTGCTTAATTCATCAGTTTGCAAGCAAATGATACAGTTAGCAAAGCAAGCATACAAAAAGGTCCTCGTTGACCCTTCTTATATCAGCGACTATTCAAAATACACAGGTGCAACTCTGATTACGCCGAACCGCCAGGAAACTTCAAAAGTAGTTGCGTTTGAAATAAAGAGCAATAAAGATGTCGCCGGGGCAGCCGATGAGCTTGCCGAGAAGTTTAAGCTAAAGGCAGTGGTAATTACACTCGACAAGGAAGGTGCATATCTTAAAACAGAAAAGAAAGGTGAAATCGTACCCACAAGACCTCGCAGTGTTTATGATGTTACCGGTGCGGGCGATATGGTGCTGGCAACCCTCGCCATAACTTTGGCGGCTGGTTATGATTATAAAACTGCTGTACAGTTGTCCAACATAACCAGCGGAATTGAGGTAGAAAAATTCGGCTGTGCAACAGTAACTATTGAGGAAATTGTCAATGAAATAGCTGGCAGAAGTGACAAAGTGTATCCGGTCGATTCTTTGATTGAAGAGCTAAGCAAGCATCAAAGGCAAAATGAGACTGTAGTCTTTACTAACGGCTGTTTTGATGTGGTACATCGAGGGCATACCGAGTTTCTGAAATTCTGCAAATCCCAGGGTGACATTGTTGTTGTCGGACTGAACAGCGATAGCTCCATAAAAACTATTAAAGGACCCGACCGTCCGATTAACAACCAGTACGACAGGACTGCTGTTCTGGCCGCACTCGGAACAGTTGATTATATTATCATTTTTGATGAGCCGGACCCGCTCAGCTTAATCAAAAAACTAAAGCCCAACATATTAGTAAAGGGGCAGGATTGGGCAAAGAACGACGTCATCGGTCGCGAGTTTGTTGAATCCTATGGTGGCAGGGTTGTTCTTGCACCGCTTGTTGAAGGAAAAAGCTCAAGTGCAACAATCGAAAAAATCAAGTCACTGGAAAGAAATTCCTGATGAACAATCGGTTAAAGAAACAGATTACAGATGTCATAGAAACGCACAAGAAAATGCTTGCCGAATTTGAGCAAGGCGGCCTTGAAACAATTGTCGCTGCTGCTGAGACGATAACAAAAGCGTTAAAGCAAAACGGCACCATTTATATCTGCGGAAATGGAGGTTCAGCAGCAGACGCTCAGCACATAGCCGGTGAGCTTGTCGGCAGATTTCAGCGTGAACGCAAGGCGTTAGCTGCGGTGGCACTGACAACCGATACATCCGTGATAACATCGATTGCCAACGATTATGGCTATGAAAATGTGTTTGGCAAACAGGTCGAGGCGTTGGTTACACAAGGCGACATCCTCTGGACTATTTCAACCAGCGGAGCTTCCCCTAACATCATTGTGGCCGCTGATTTAGCAAAGAAAAAAGGCGCCTGCATACTGGCCTTTACCGGCAGGACTAACAGCAAGCTCGAGCAGATAGCTGACATTTGTTTTTGTGCCAATGACAAATCAACAGCGCGTAGCCAGGAGATTCATCAGATTGCTTATCATATAATTTGTGGTCTGGTAGAGCAGAGCTTTTGCGAGTAGTTGAAGCAAAGATGAATCGAGAGAAAAATGCCTGATAAAGCGATATTTTTAGACCGTGACGGGACTTTAATTGAAGACCCCGGCTATATCAATAATGCCAGCCAGGTAAAGCTGCTGGATGGTGTGCCCCAGGCACTTATCGAGCTTAAAGCTCTCAACTATAAGCTAATTGTTACCTCTAACCAATCGGCTGTCGCGCGCGGAATTGTCACCGAGAAAGTGCTCAGTAAAATCCATAACCGGTTAAAGCAACTGTTGGCCGAAAAAGGAACGTCTTTGGACAACATTTACTATTGTCCCTATCATCCAGATGGAATTGTTCCGAAATACCGTAAGGAAAGTGACTGGAGAAAGCCCAACCCCGGAATGTTGTTGGCTGCCGCTGACGAGATGGGTATTGACTGTAGCCAATCCTGGGTCATTGGTAATAGCAGCCGTGATGTTGAGGCCGGTTTGCGAGCCGGCTGCAAAACTATATTATTAGATAACCCTTCACACGACAAAAAGCTCAAACCGGGAGAAACAAGCCCAGACCATAGGGCTGTAAATATAAAGGAGGCGGTAAATATCATAAAAAAATATCACCGTTCGCTTCACGAATCAGACGCTCAGGCTCAGCCGACACCAGCGCCTAACACCAAACCAGCCTTGCATACTATTGAACAACCACCACAGCAGCGACCGGTACAGCCCAAGGCAGTCCCCCTGTTACAAAATACCGATGCCGAGAATACCGAACAATTACTCAGCAGTATTTTGGAACAACTCAAAAGGGCGCAACGGGCTGATATGTTTGGTGAATTCTCTATAATGAGACTGATGGCCGGCATCGTACAAATCACTGCCTTGTTTTGTCTGTTGATAAGTATATGGTTCCTGATGGACCCAAACAGACAAGACAATTCGGTTCTTATTGCTCTCGGATTTGGTATGGTTCTTCAGATGATGTCGCTAACCTTCTACATAATGCAGGGGCGAAAATAATGGTTCGTGATTTGCGATCTGAACCACGAGCCACAAGCAACGAGATGCGAGATACGAAATACGAGATTTTGGTCTGGCTTCCTTCTCCTATGGGTGATGCTGTGCTCTGCACACCGGCTTTACGTGCTATACGCCGATATTTTAAATCCTCACGGATTTCTTTTTTTTCCAAGCCCATGGTTCGTGAGGTCTTATCGCCAAGCAGCTTTAACGATATCTGGCTGGAACAGCAAAACAATAGCCCCTTTGCGGTTGCAAAAATGCTCAAGCAGCATAAGTTCACGCATGCAATCCTTTTCAAAAATTCTTTTGCTTCCGGGTTAGCCGCCTTTTTAGCGAAAATACCCTCGCGGATTGGCTATGCCCGCGAGGGCCGCTCACTTTTACTTACCGGCAGACTTTATCCACCCAAACTACCCGACGGCAAATTCAGACCCATTTCTATGATTGACTACTATCTTGCAATTGTCTCTTGGCTCGGTGCGGATACCGCCGACAGAAATCTCGAACTCTTTATCGACCCACAAGACGAGCAAAGACTGCGAGACAAACTGCCGGAAGTCTTCAATTGTGAAGGACCAGTTGTTGTTATTGTCCCCGGCGGAGCATTTGGACCAAGCAAGTGCTGGCCCAGCGCCAGATTTGCGCAAACGGCGGACTGGCTGACTACGAACTACAACGCAACGGTTGTTGTTTCCGTTGCATCCAATCCCATTGAGAAGCAAATTGCGAAAGAAATCTGTGATTCGAGCGAGCACAAACTTATCAACCTTGCAGAAAAACCCGTAACCCTCGGCGAATTAAAAGCACTCTTTTCAAGAGCCAAGCTGGTAATATCAAACGATACAGGCCCCCGGCACATAGCCATAGCCCTGGGTCGCAGGATTATCACCCTGTTCGGACCAAACGACCCTGCCTGGACGGAGACCGGCTGCGAAAATGAAATTAAAATAGTTGGCGATGTCCCCTGCGCCCCCTGTGCTAAGCCGGTATGCAAAAAAGCCGAACATTTTTGTATGCAGGCAATCTCCGTAGAGATGGTTTGTGACGCTGCGAAAAAATTACTCGAAGATAATCAAAGGCAGCCGACCTACAAAGCCAAACAAAACTTTGTAGAAATTTCAAAATCGTTCTTTGTCGCTCCTGATTACAAAACGGCACTCGGCGAACCGGGCTTAACTTCTATCGACGCTGTTTTTTTGTTTAATGCCGGCCAAAACCTGACCAAGGACAATCTAGCCGGATTCCGCAGCCGATTACAATTCGAAATAAATTCCCACCGGTCTCCGTTACCGAATACAGTGTTTTTGAAACGTTATGACAGGCCGCCAATCACAATCCAACTTAAAAACTGGTTCGCCGCACGCAATCGGATAAGTTGTGGCCTTTTCGGCTTCGAGGCGGCAAGTAAACTGTCCGCAGCCGGTATAAACATGCCGACAACAATCGCTTATGGTGAACAATGGGGCCTGCTTTTTGAGAAAAGGAGTTTCATAATCACTGAGAAAATTCCAAATGCCGAGTCTTTGGAACGAAAACTGCCTGACTACTTCAAAGGCCCTCCCACAGTCGAAAAACTGAAACTGCGAAGGGCCTTTATCGCTCGGTTAGCCGGCTTTATAAAAAAATTTCACGAAACCAATTATCGTCATCGAGACCTTTACTTTTCACACATATTCTACAGTAACAGCGGCGAATTTTACCTGATAGACCTCGCCAGGGTTTTTAAACCGACCCGATTTGCTGAGCGATTTCGGATAAAGGACATTGCACAGGTTTATTACTCAGCCCCCGCCAAGTATTTTTCAAACACGGACCGGCTGCGTTTTTATGTTGCCTACACCGGCCAACACAAGTTAGTGGAAAAAGATAAAGTATTTATTCGTAAAGTAATAAACAAAGCAAAGTGGATGGCCCGGCATGATATAAAGCACGGCAGGCCCGTCCCCTTTGCAAGCTGACAGGATTACGGCTTATATTATGCAATGAAACAGAAAATTGCAATACTAATAGAACGGGCAGATATTACTCTGGGCGGAGCGGAACGCTCCGCTTTTGAACTGGCTGCTGCACTCCAGACCTTTGGATTCCAGGTGGACATACTCGCCGCAAAAGGCCGAACAAACGCCAAAAACATTCACATTCTATGCCAAAATACTCCCGGCAGGCGCACCTGTTATTTTACCTTCGCAAAGGCATTGAAAAAACATCTGGCAGAAAATCACTATTGTCTAATCCATAGCCTTTTGCCTTTTGGTTTTGCGGATGTTTATCAGCCGCGAGGGGGCAGTTTCGCCGAATCCATTTTGCGCAATGCCGCCAGCTATCAAAATAAGCTTCTCGAATCTTATAAAAGAATAACGGCTTTCGCCAACTTTCGCCGGACCATACTTTTACGAGCTGAGAGAAACTTGTGCAAAAATCCGGCTGGGCCGGTAATCGCCGCGCTTTCGCAGTACGTTGCCAGACAATTCAGGCAACATTACGGTCTTGATGACAAGCGCATAGCGGTTATACCCAATGGCATAAAAATACACAAACAAATCGACCATACTCAGGCCGGCAAACTACGCACGCAAATACTGGCTCAATTGGGCATCAAAGAGGCGGACAACCCCGTATCTTTCTTATTCGTGGCAAACAATTTTCGACTAAAGGGATTGGCTGTCTTAATAAAAGCAATGCAGTTAGCAGCAGAGCATAACACAAACCACCCCGCCTATTTAATAATCGCCGGCAATGACAGAGCGCACAGCTATCGCCGGCTCGCAAAAAAACTCAAAGTTCACAAGATAATCTTTTTAGGCGCTGTCAGGCACATCCAAAATGTCTTGTCAATAACCGATGTAGCCGTCCTGCCTACTTTTTATGACCCGTCAAGCAGATTTATTCTCGAAGCAATGGCCGCCGGTAAGCCGGTGATAACCACGAAGTTCAATGGTGCAACTGATTTATTCGTTAATAATCGGCACGGTAAGGTTATCGATAGGCCCGAAGACTTCTACGCACTGGCCGAAGCTATCAGCCATTTCACGGACAGGAACAATATCCAAAAAGCATCGGATACGATTGCTGCAGATAATCTCAAAGAAAAAATCTCCATCAACAGGGTTGCCAAACAGCTAATACGTGTTTATGAATCAATACTCGAGAAAGGCGGATAACAATGAGATTTGCTATTCTGATTATTGTTGCATATTTACTTGGCTCAATCCCCTTTGGGCTCGTCATTGCCGCAGCTTATGGCAAAGACCTGCGCAAAATCGGTTCAGGCAATATCGGTGCAACTAACGTCGCTCGTGCCCTCGGTAGAAAATGGGCTTATTTTTGCTTTCTGCTCGACGTACTCAAGGGTCTGGTCCCAATGTTGGCTGCCAGATTTCTTACGCAAGTGGCTAATCCAACCCCCGGCTCAGTTTCTCTCTGGCTCGTTGTCGGATGCGCGGCAGTATTAGGTCACATCTTCCCAATATACCTAAAGTTCAAAGGTGGAAAGGGCGTCGCAACCAGCTTCGGCGTAGCTCTGGGCCTTTGGCCTTATTATACAACTTGTGCCGTAATTGCCATCACAGTATGGGCGGTAGTTGTTCTGATATGGCGATATATCTCGCTGGCCTCGATGACAGCTTCAATTGTTTTTCCTATCGTATTGATTCTTGCGATAGTCTTAATGCCCAACTGGGATTTTGCCAATCTATGGCCGTTGCTTGTCGCGGCAATTGCAATACCGGTAATGGTGATTATGCGCCACCGCGAGAATATAAAACGGCTGTTCGCAGGAACAGAAAGCAAAGTCTTCAGCAAATAGCTTTGGAACTCGTCTTTCTGCCGGGATTTTCTACACGTATTCCCAGTTCTTTAGCCACTGGTAACCTGCCGGCAGCTTCGGCAATTCGGGAAACGACTTTTGCACACGACCTTACACTGCTGATGCCGGAATAAGGCAAAGAAACCGCAAAACAGAACCCCCCGTATTTCTGAACTGGTGCTCTTTGTTTCCGGGTACGAATATCACATCCTCCGTACCAAACTTGTATTCCTTCTCCTCATATACAAAGATGCCTTCTCCTTCAACCACAAATACCTCGTGCTCATGAGTATGGACGTGCAATGGTGTATAACCGCCGGGCTTCAATTCAAACATTCGCATTGCAAAGTTTTCTGCGCCATCGTCTTTACAGATAAGCCATCTTATCTCCACGTCCTTTGCCCCTTCCACCTCTACTACGTTTTTGGGGATACTGCTGCTTTTTTCTACCTTCATATCGCTTCCTTCCGGCAATATTATATCCCTGGGAAATATCAACCGAGCTTTTTGTCGAGTATTTCGGAGACAACTTTCGGATTTGCCTGGCCTTGGGTTTTCTGCATAACTTGGCCCAGCAAAAACCCGCGCGCCTTCTTGCTTTTCTTTCCACCTTCAGTCACATCCTTGACCGCCTTGGGATTTTCTGAAAGCACCTGCTCAACTATTGTCTCCAGCTCATCCGCATCGCTCTTTTGAATCAGGTCGTGTTCCTCGGCAATTTGGTGAGGGGTTTTGTCCAAAGAGGAAACCATTATATTTGTTATTGTTGTCGCAGCCGTGGCGCTGACGTCTCCGGTTACAACCATTTTGGACAATTCGGCGATATGCTTGGCAGGAATACCCAGCTCGACTACGCCACACCCCTTTTCGTTTGCCAGCTTTAGTAAGTCCTGCGTGATTATATTGCAGGTTCGCTTCGGCTCACCACCTTCAGCGATAACCTCTTCGTAGTACTCAGCCATCGAATGTTCGCCTGTTAAAACCCCTGCGTCATAATCGCTTAACTTGTACTCATTAACATAGCGCATCTGCTTTTTTATAGGCAGCTCGCACAAATGTGACTCGATATCTTTAAGCCACGGCTCTGTCAATTCGACCGGCACAAGGTCCGGCTCCGGAAAATATCTGTAATCGTGCGCCTCTTCCTTTTCTCTTTGAAGCACAGTTACCTCTCTATCTGCGTCCCAGCCGCGTGTCGTTTTGTTACCCATTTCCATCACTTCACCGGTCTCCAGAAATCCGTCAAGCTGTCTTTGCACCTCATAGTCTACACTTCTCTCCAGTGCGCGGAAGCTGTTGAGGTTCTTGACTTCAACTATGGGCGTTTTGTATTCTTTGCCATCTTTGGTAATCACCAGATTAATATTCGGCTCGAAGCGCATATGCCCTTTCTGCATATCGGCCTCGGATACACCCAAATATCTTACTATCCGCTGCAACTCCACTGCTAACGCCCGCACCTCAGCGGCGCTATTCATGTCCGGCTCAGTAACAATTTCCAGCAGCGGTGTACCCGTTCTGTTTAAATCAACCTGAGAAAAATTGCCCGCTGTGTGCAGATTTTTGCCCGCATCCTCTTCAAGATGGGCTCTTATTATTCCAATCCTCTTCGTTCGGCCGGACTCAAGTGGTATCTCAATAAAACCGTTAGCACTTAGTGGTAAATCATATTGGCTTATCTGATAATTCTTCGGCAAATCAGGATAGTAATAGCTCTTTCTGTCCCACTTGGTAGACTTCGCTATTTCGCAATTAAGCGCCAAAGCCACCATAACTGCATACTCCAGCGCCTGCTTATTCATCACCGGCAGTACCCCCGGCATACCGAGGCAGACCGGACAAACCCTGCTGTTAGGAACCGCACCAAACTCAACCGCGCAGCCGCAAAACATCTTGCTCTTTGTGCACAACTGCACATGAATTTCCAGACCGACTATTATCTTGTATTGTAACTCACTCATCTTCTAAACTTGCTCAATTGCCGCCGGCTTCTTTTTATGCCAATTGGCCTGCGCTTCAAACATCCTTGCGATTCGCAGCAGCTCGGCCTCACCGAACGTCGGTGCAAGTATCTGTAGGCCTATCGGCAGGCCTTTCTCGTCAAACCCGCAGGGAATGCTGATACCCGGCACTCCAGCCAAATTAGCGGCTATCGTATAAATGTCCGAAAGATACATCTGCAGCGGGTCGTCAATCTTTTCGCCAATCTTAAAAGCCGTCGTCGGCGAAACCGGCATCATAATGCAGTCACACCTCTCAAACGCTTCGGTAAAATCACCGCGTATCAAATTTCTGACCTTAAGCGCTTTCAAATAATAGGCATCGTAATAGCCGCTCGAGAGGGCGTAAGTCCCAAGCATTATTCGTCTCTTAACTTCTTTGTCGAACCCTTCCGCCCGGGATTTGGAATAGACCTCGATATAATCTGCGGGATTCTCCGTACGATGGCCGTAATGCACACCATCATACCGCGCCAGATTACTCGATGCTTCCGCCGTAGCTATTATGTAATAAGCAGCAATGGCATAATCCAAATGAGGCATATCTATTTCTGTTATCTGAGCCCCAAGGTCCTTGTAAATTTCTATCGCATCACCCAGAGCTTTTTGCACCTCCTCATCAGCGCCGGCGCTGAATTTCGGCACAATCCCAATTCTCAACCCCTCTATCGGCTCGTCAAGTCCTTCAAGATAATCAGGGACAGGGGCAATTTGCTCACCGATACTGGTGCTGTCGGCCACATCCTGGCCGGCTATAACGTTCATCATAAGTGCACAGTCTTCGACCGTGCGGGTTATTGGCCCAATCTGGTCCAAACTCGAACCGTATGCGACAAGTCCGTACCGCGAAACCCTCCCGTAAGTCGGCTTCAACCCCACCACCCCGCAGAAACTGGCGGGTTGGCGAATCGAGCCGCCCGTATCGGAACCAAGTGCTGCAGAACACAAACGCCCGGCAACAGCTACAGCCGAGCCGCCACTGCTTCCGCCCGGAACCGTGCTCGTATTCCACGGATTGACTGTCTGCTTGAGACCAGAGGTTTCCGTGCTCGAACCCATTGCAAACTCATCCATATTCGTCTTGCCAACTATTACCGCATCAGCGGCTAAGAGTTTTTCAACCACCGTAGCATTATAAGGTGCGTGGAAATTCTCTAATATCTTTGAAGCGCAGGTAGTTGCCCCGAAGCTCGTACACATATTGTCTTTTATCGCAACCGGCACGCCCGCCAGCTTCCCTACCGCCTCACCGGCCGCAATCTTAACATCAACTTCCTTCGCTTTCGCTAATGCCTTTTTCTTGAACGTACTGATATAGGCACCAACTACCGGCTCATATTTCTCAATGGCTGCGAAAACCGCTTCCGTAGCCGTAACGCTTTTGACCTTGCCCGCTGCGATTTTGTCCCGCAGTTCTTTACAGTTCATATCCAGCAATTTATCCGGCATAAGTCAGATATCCTCTGTACCACGTTATGCTAATGAGGCCACTTGCTCGGACAGCCACTTGAAGCTCGCCTCCGACCGGGCTTCTCCCCCGCACTCTAAACTGAGAACACCTTCAAAGCCATGCTTTTTGAAGACCTTCAGACACGCGATGATATTCTGTGCGTTAACTCCCTCTCCCACGGAGACGTCACTGGATACTATCCCTGTCTCCTCGCCCTGGCTTTCTGAAGCCAGCTCCGGCGCGACATCTTTTACGTGACAGTGATGTACTTTATGAATGACCTGCTCCAGAAACTCTGGCGGCTGCCATCCTCGCACAAAAGTATTGCCTGTATCGAAGTTGATGCGCAGATATTCGCTGCCGTGGCAGCTAACCAGCCGTTGCATCTTCTCCGGATGATTGGTAAGCTGCCCGTGCGGTTCCAGACACACTGCTACTTTGTGCCGGTCGGCAAATTTCAGTACTTCGCCAAGGTGGTACTTAATGATGGTAAATGCCTCTTCCTCACTCATACCTTCCGGAAGTTCATCCGAATCCGTTGTGGCGATAGCATCGACGCCCATCTGGTCGGCAAACAGAATAGCCATACGCATATGTTCGATACACCGATATGACCACAGCGGATAGTGGGCATCGAGACAGCTCACCTTCAAGCCGCGCTCCTCAAGCATCTCTCGAATCTCAAAAGGGTCCTCAAACATACTGATATTCGGGATGAAGCCCTGGCCTTGAAAAAGGTCGAACCCCTGCATCATATTCAATTCGGTATATTTTGCGCCAATCCGCGCGATGCTGTCGAAGCAGTACTCAACACTTCGCGATTCTAAACGATAGTTATCCGTATGAATTCCAATTTTCATTTTTGTCTTCTCCCTGAATACATTTCTTCTTCTGCTGTCCCGCCGGTGTCACCCAAGTGTCCGTCAGAACCAGCCTGTCCCTGTTTTATGCCCCGGAGCTGTCATCCAGTATCTTCGGCACCTTGAAAAATTCCCCATCACGCTGCGGCGCATTTGCCAGCGTTCTTTCAGTTCCAAGCGATTCCCTGGCGGTGTCTTCGCGGAAAACATTGCTGATAGGCAGACAATGTGCCAGCGGCTCAACGCTGGTTGTGTCCAGTTCGTTCATCTTTTCCACATAGTCAAGGATTGCGCTCAGTTGGCTGGCAAACTCCTCAACTTCCGCCTCGCTCAACTCCAAACGAGCCAGCTTAGCAACTTTCCTTACCTCAGCTTTGTCAATCTTCTGCTTCACCTTTAACTCCACCACATTTGAAGCCACAAACACCCGGCTGACACGGTTTCCCTTGGGGCTCTAACGAAATAGTATACGTGGCACCTGGCCTGAACTCTTTAATATCTTTAATCCAAGGTTCGTATCCCTCTTTAGCCACTCCGAACTCGACTACATGATCCGTGTAAAACTTCCGACTTATGTACTCACCGTTGACGTCTGTGTAACCAAACGGGCCACCTTGTCGAGTGCTCCGAAACGACTTCACCTGGAAAATCTGTGCTTGTGGCACCGGTTTTCCCGTACACTTATCTGTCACCACAAACGTAACATTCCTCTCCTCGCACCGATGATAAACAAGCGTCGCCTCATTGTTGTCGAACATCCTGGGTACTATTCCTGTCCAGTAACTAAAGCCCGGTGCATAGTACCTATGATCCCGCAGGTCGCAACTATAGAAAAACTGTCCTGTGTTCGCAAGATTGAAACAGCCCTCGCCGTTTGTTTGAACATCAAACATGGGAATTCCACCGCCCCATCCAGTGTGGCTTAGCGCTTCCAAATCAAGCGAAATAGAAAGCGTCTCGTTTCTGACCGGTTCACCAAATTGGTCACTCACCGATACAGTAACGTCCAATTCTTTATCCAGGACGACTTCCCACTCAATACGATCAGATTTCTTAACCTTTACCAGATTACCTATCACCCAATTGCTTTTCCTCCGCTTTTTTGTGCGTCCGGCTATTAGTCTTTCGTACGATTGATAGTCTGAAACATTTGTTTCTCGAACGACCTCATTGCCTGATGGCTCCTTGTTCCAATAGTACAAATCCGACACTTCCCACCTGTAGTTATCCGGCATGACCACGTATCTGTATATCCCGTAGCCTCGCGGAACCTCACCTTTGCAATCTTTTCTGGGTTTCACTTCAAATTCAGTTTCGATAGTTCCATTATCGTCCGTGGCGCCTAACAATCTGTTATAGATTCTTTGGCGTTCTAACTGGACTTCCTGAACCTTAATACTCTTTGCAGGCATTCCACAGGGATACTTCACGCTGATCATTAACCCAGCACTTAACCCGCTCGCAGGAACCAGCGACGACCACAATAGTGAAGACGCTATATAGTATCGAATCTTCATTTTTATTCTCCTGCGAGAGCAATCTCATCCATAAACAAAAAGCGAGGCAGAACCCGCCTCGCTGTAAAATCTCATGGACTTCCAGGCACCATCAGCAGCCAATCACCAGTTATCAATCAGATGCGGGTTTGTAATCTCGTTTCGGCGGCTTTTGAACAAGGCCCATACGCATCGCCTTGGCTGAGACCTTGATTCTGCAGACCTTACCGTCAATAACAGCTCGAACCCTTTGTATATTCGGCTTGAACTTCCTCTTGGTAATACCCGTAACTTTTCTACCCACACCGCCAAGGTGCTTGGCCTTACCGCGCCGGGCGATACTTCTGCCCGCCACCGTCCGCTTACCCGTAAAATAACACACTCTCGACATCAAACATACTCCTAACTTCGTTGTCTGTGGTTCGAATCACCACTCGTTATTCGCGAAAAAGCAAATATACAATCCTCCCCGAAAATTGCAAGACCAAAACACATTTTAGTCAGAAAAAAACGCTCTTTTACTATACTTATTTACCGTCGAACACACAGACGACCTCAAATGCCAAAGCGTAAATGCCCAAATTGCACCACAAAATGCGAAATTCCTTTCCTCCTCTTTTCAAATTTTGATTTACCACTTTGCTTTTTTACTTTTAATTTTTGGTTTTGCGCTATAGTTTTGCATTTTTAGCTTTACGTTTTACACTTTCTTCAGGTATGCTATTTCCGCCTTGGTTAGTGGTCGGAATTTGCCGACGCCAAGTCCTCGTGCGTTGAGTTTGCCAATCCGGTTTCGCTTGAGCGATTTTACTGAGAGTCCCACTTTCGCCAGCATTCTGCGAACCTGCCGATTGAGACCCCGTCTGATTGTTATCTCTACCAACGATTCCTTGTGGCTGCGCCTCAATATCTTCACTGACGCCCTTCCCGTTTTGCCTTCCGCCAGCCGGATTCCTTTCTTCAACTTTTCCGCCGCCTCGCCGCTGACCTTTCCCTTGACCCCGGCAACATATGTCTTGGAAACCTCGTATCTTGGATGAGTCAATTTGTTCGCCAATTCGCTGTCGTTGGTAAGAATAATTATTCCTGTGGTATCAACATCGAGCCGACCGACACAGAAGATACGCTCACGACTCTTTACGATATCTATCGCTTTCCTCCTGCCCTGAGGGTCGGAATTCGTACAAATCACGCCCTTGGGCTTGTTAAGAAGAAAATATACTTTTGGCGCAGCACGAATTTTTTTGCCGTTTACGGTTATGACATCTTTTTCGGCGTCAACGAAGGCCGGCAGCTTATCTACCACCTTACGATTTACACGGACAACCCCGTCGAGTATCAACTCCTCGCATTTCCTGCGCGAATCGACACCCGCCGCAGCCAAAACTTTTTGCAATCTTTGTTCGGCCATAATTTAGCGTATAGATTTTCCGTCTACCATACCTTGCCAGCCATTGTTCACATCGACATTTCAGCCGATAATGCGTAATATTATACTGCAGTGAGCAAAAAAGGGTAATCTATGGCGCATATTTTTACGATTCACCCCGACAATTGAGAGTTAAGCCTAAACAAGCCCCCTGCTCCCTGCGACAACTTCTTATCGGTTTTTTTTGTTGACTCAGAGCGGTTTTTAGGCGATAATACATTGGCTTTGGCTGGACGGCCTTAAAACTTAATTTTTCGCGTATTTGCTAAGGAGCTTTACTATGCCGGCACGCAATAGACCACAAAGTAATGCTATGCTCTACACCTTGGTAACATTTGTTGGGCTTTTTATTATCGCAACCACCGCTGCAGTCATCTACTACGTCAAATTCGAAGAAAAGAGAACAATAGCAAACGAGGCAAAAAGAGACCTCAACGAGTTCGCCAAAAGGGCAGAACGACAAAATGTAGGAGCAATAGTTGGAGCCAGACAGGGCCGCAAGACTTGGTTTGGCACAATGGCCGATTATCTTGACGAAATGGTAGTTCTAATCGTTGGAGGCCCATCCGAAGACACTTCGGCTGAGGAGAAAGTCAACGCCGTTAATAGAATAGCCGAAAACACAAGGAAGCTCTTAGCACGGGAATACCTTGATGCTGAAATAATCGACCCCAACACCACCGGACTCATACAAATAATACAAAAGCTGAGAACAAGACTCGACAACACCACGAAAGCAGCACTTGCTCTGGAAAAAAAACTTGAAGAACTGAACAACAAGTTTGACGATATGCAGGCCGCCAGTCGTCAGACAGAACAAAAACTCTTAGCGGAAAAGGAAAAATCCGAGCAGCAGGTTAACGACATTAAGCAAAAATACGCTGAACTCGAGACTGATTTGAATAAAAGCAAAGAGCAGGAAATCCAGGACCTTGTGGCCCAACTTAATCAAGCAAAAACCGAGCGGGACAAAATGGAAACAGATATGCTCCAAACCGGTGCAAAATTGGCAATCGCTCGACAGAGGATAGCCCATCTCCAAAAAGCAATTCACGCTACTATGCCAACACCCGACCCTAACGTGCTGGCATATCAGCCCGACGGAAGAATAATATTCATTGATAATCAAATAGTGCATCTGAATATCGGAAGTGACGACCATGTCTATCGAGGTTTAACCTTCGAGGTTTACGACAGGGGTATGCCTATCCCCAGAGACGGCGTGGGAAAGGCGGAAATCGAAGTATTCGACGTAAGGAAAAACTTCTCAGCAGCACGAATTATGTATTCCAGCAAAAGAAACCCAATAGTACAGGATGACATTGTCGCAAACTTAATTTGGGACAGCGATAGAACCAACGTTTTTATGGTCGCCGGCGAATTCGACCTTAACGGCGATGGAGATATTGATTATGACGCCATCAACAAAATAAAAGCACTTATCGTAAAATGGGGTGGCAAAGTGACTGATACAGTCTCCATCGACACCGACTTCCTGGTTCTTGGCCGACCGCCGCGAGTTCTCAGAAAGCCGACTTTTGATGAAATGCAAATTGACCCAATGGCTATGCAAAAATACGAGGCTTCTTTGCAGAAACTTGCTCACTGCAATCAAGTCCAAAGCCAGGCACGAAGCTTATATATCCCTGTATTTAGCGCCGAAAGATTCCTCTATTTTATCGGCTATAAAGCACAGGCCCGCAGACCAAGCGCGTTTTAGTCTATGGTCGTCAGTATTTAGGGAATAGTTGAATTGCCACAATCATCATTCGCGTTCCTTTTTTCGCACGAGCAAATTCCTCCCCAAAAAGCGTGCACCAAAAATCCACTTTAACCGTATTAATTCCTGTCCTTTTTACTTTCGAGTTTTATGTTTTTTCGCTTCCACGCCAATCGAGGCAACGAAAATTTCGCCCGTATATCGAGCCGCGATGTCTGCGGATGTAAAACCTGTTTTGACCGCAGCGAAAGTCACCGTATAGGTTGCTCTGATAGCTGCACTGAGCGGTTGGCCACTATCACAATCCAGGCCCGAGGGTATATCCACAGCCAAAACAGGGCAATTCTGTGCATTTATACTTTCTATCAATCGCTTATACTCATCGCTGAGTTGTCCTTTCAATCCCGTGCCGAAGATACCATCAACCAGCATATCAGCATCGGCGGCAAAAGTTTTTACCTTGCCGGAAATGTCAGGCTCATTCAGCTTCAATTGTTCAATTGGTTGGCCTAACTGCTCTAAAATATCCAGGTTTGTCTTCGCGTCGCCTTTGATTTTGTCCCTGTCCCCGACAACGATAACGGCAACTCTAAAGCCGCTGTTTAACAGGTGTCTGGCAATTACATAACCATCGCCGCCATTATTTCCCGTCCCGCACAATATACAAACCTTCACTCCCGCAACATCAGCCAGTTTCTCTTTTATTAGTTCGGCACAGCTCCGCCCTGCGTTTTCCATCAAAACCACACCTGATATTCCGAGCACATTTATCGCCCACGAGTCAAACGCGCGAACCTCATCCCTGCTCATCACAACACACTTTTTATCCGGAGAGTATTTCCTCATATCAAATGCTCTCTATTGTGCAGCGAAGGAACTCTTGCAAAATGGGAAGCTCTGCAATAAGCCAAAATCACGAGGCTATATGGTAGCTGAATTCAAGCACCTTGGGCGCAACCAGCTTTCGGTAATCATCCATACTCATACGTATTGCTTTTCCGTGCGTACCGCTTTGGAACATGATATGGTCATCTTTCTCTAAGGCCTTATCCATATAAGTGGTCAAATCGTATAAGTTGCCAAAGGGCGGTGCCGCTCCAAGCTCACAGTCAGGGAATATATTTTCAATCTCCTTTTCCTCTGCCAGTTCCACCAATTTCGCACCCAGTTGGCTTTTCAACGCACGCAAGTCAATCTTATGACATGCTGAGAGAACACACATCACATACTTGCCATCAGCCTTAATAATGACCGGTTTAGCTACATATTTGCCCGGCTCGTGTTCCACCGCTGCCATCTGCTCAGCCGTAAAGGTCGGTTCATGCTCAGTAACCTCGTAATTTACTCCCGACTTGTCCAGAAATTCTATCACTCGCATTTTATATCTCCCCAAAAAAGCCTGAAAAATTGTTTCGAAACAATTGCGTATATAGTTATTTCTACCCCCGCAAATCCGCCCTGTCAATTAAAATCCCAAATCGGTAATTGCAAATCAAAAATCTCATTACCCCCATTTCGATATTACTTGTTCGGCATGCCTATTAGAAGCGTAAATCAGCCTTTCTGATGAGCATAGTATCTCCGGCCAACTTGCATCAAATCGGCATCTATCCTCATTGATTCCATACAGTGCCCGGGTCTTACCTGCCAGCGGCAAAACATCTTTATGCGCGCGAGAAAACCCAGAGCACGGACTGTGGTGCTTCACAGTCTGTTCGAGTTTATAAAATTGCTTTATTGTCGCACTTCTTACGATGATAGGGCTTTTTCGTTTTTGCAATGGTAAAGAGCCTGTTTTTGCGATAATATATTGCACGCCATTGTCCGGCAATCCGGATTGCATAATAGGGTTGCACTATATCCAGCAGTTTTTGCGATAAGCTTATGAACGAAGAGCAAAAAACTTTGACGCCGGATAGGGTCGAGAAAAAATCACTTCGGCCCGTACTGATTATTTCAGAGCGTACGGTCTCTGTGTATCCGACGCTCCTGGAGCATCTTTTGGCTGGGCTGGCTGACGAATCGATTCCCGTGGCTCTGGTTTGTCGGCCGGGCTGTGAGGTGGGTTTTGTTGTTCCGCCGGCGGTCGAGGTTATCCGGCATCCTGCTATTAATCTGCCGTTAATGGGACGTCGAAATAGCGAGATACTTGTTGAGCGGCTTGGTGATTTCAAACCTACTGTTCTTCACTGTTTATGCGAAAGCAAAGGGCGAGTTACGAGGCAATTAGCACAGCAACTGGATTTGCCTTATGTGTTGACGGTTAATTCGCTGCAGAAGCGATGGAGGCAGTTTTTTATTTCGTCGAGGCACTTAGCGACTCTTATAGTGCCGGCTAAAAGTATTGCGGACAACCTTGCGGCAGTTTATTCGAGGTTTGCTGAGCGGATTGAGCAGATAAATATCGGCACCTTTGTGAGAAAGCAGGGCGGCTGTTTCCGCGAGAGCGGTCGGCTCGCATGTATGGTGATAGCTCATCCTTTGGGGGATGAGAGCGAGTTTGAGAATTTATTCGGCGCGGTAAAGCATTTGGCGGTTGACGGCTATGAATTTATGGTGGTGGTGATGGGCGGCGGGCGAGGGGAAAAAGGTCTGCGGAAATTGCTTGCGGCACTGGGTTTGTTGCAGGTTGTTACTATTGTTCCGAGATTGGCGGCGTGGCGTTCGGTTCTTGCGACTGGTGACATTTTCGTTCGGCCTCGGCCAAGTGCTGCTTTTGACCCATTCTTGTTGGAGGCGATGAGTGCCGGTGCGGCTGTTGCGGGTTGCAAGGGCGGGGTGGATGATTTGATTATTGAGGATAAGACCGGCGTTACGTTCGACCCGGATGATGAGCTTGGTATATACAATGTGCTGCAGCGATTGCTCAACAGTCGAGAATCGGCCCGGCGACTTGCCACAGGGGCACAAGAGTACCTTAGAAAAAACCACTCGGTCAGTGAGATGATTTCCTCCACTATCCAGACGTATCGTAACGCTGAGCAATGGTACATACGTTAGAAACCGGTGCGAAGGGCGTAGAACAATTCGACTAAAAAAATGGGTGAGCGAGGATTTTCGTGAATAATCTCCTGTTCCGGAACGACTTATTTATGACCGATTTAAATGAATTCAAATACCGAAAGGAAATATTATGCTGGAGAGCGAAATCAATCTATTACGGCGTTTTGCCAATAAGGGCGATGCGGAGGCGTTTTCGGAGATTGTACACCGGCATGCAGGATTGGTTTACGGGGCCTGCCTGCGAGTGCTGGAAGACAAAACTAAGGCGGCGGATGTAGTGCAGGAGACATTTTTCCAGTTATATAAGGATGCGGGGCATATTACCGGTTCCGTATCCTCCTGGCTGCACAGTGTGGCCACCCGAAAAGCGGTTGACGTTATTCGTAAAGACTCTCGCCGAAAACGCCGGGAAGCAAAATATGCCGTTGAAAGGCTCCGTGAAGCCGAAAGCTGGGAGGATATATCAACCTACATTGACGAAGGGCTGGATGAGCTCGACGACGAAACGCGGCAGATTTTGATACAACGCTTCTTTGAAGGCCGGTCTATGGCGGATATTGCTGGCGGGATGGATATATCTCAGCCGACTGTATCCCGGAGGGTTGAATCAGGTGTCTCCAAACTGCGAGAGACGCTGCGCAAGCGCGGTGTAATAGTTGCGGCGGCCATGTTGGTTTCTCTGCTTGGCGAAAATGCCGTGAAGGCGGCACCTGCTCTGGTGATGAAAGAACTGGGCAAAATCGCCCTTTTGGGAAGCACTGCGGTCTCGTCCGGAGCCGGAACGGCAGCTACCGGCGTGTTGACCGGAGTAAAGGTCAAGATTATTACCGCAGCGGCAGTAACGGCGGTCGGTGTGGGTGGAATCGTTACTTATAAGCAGGTTACGGCCCCAGCCGAAAAACCCGAGAACACGGTCGTTCAAGAAGTTGAACGACCCGAACCGGAAAGGCCGGCAAAGTCTTCGGAGGGACAAGACTCCGCCGAAATTGTCCGGATAGAACGGCAGCCACCGAAAGTTACGGCTGATGCCGACGACAGAGAAGAGGATGAGAACATCACAAGACCGGTCGATGCGAGAGCAGCGGTAGGCGATGACGATATCCCGGATGGCTCCGGTGCTGTACGCAAAAAAGCCGGAGGTTATGGCGGCGGGCGTGTCGGCGGCTTTGGTCTTTTTGGAGGTCCTTCACCAAAAGAAAAGGAAGAAGGCGATACCAAGGATAGCAACTCACCACCACCTCCTCCTGCTCCTCCTGGTGGGCTCGGAGGGCCTGGTGGAGGATAGTCACATAATAGAACCCGAAAACCAAATGTCAGTTTGAAAGGAGAATTATTATGGTTGAGAGATTAAAAGGCAGAGCGCACAAATGGCTGGTGGCGGCTATTGTACTTGTTTTGGTGCTGGGCGGCGTAGCCCTGATCAAAGCCAGTTCCTCCAGCGCTAGCGCAACATCGGGATCGACAGTGCAGGCAGATGTCGAGGTCGGCGGCGGCAGAAGAAAAAAGGAGAAGGAAAAGGACAAGGAAGAGGATAAGGAGGAAAAGGAAGAGGACTCCGAGCAGGCATCTGCAGTTAAAGCGTACGGTGGGTACGGGAGCTCTGACAAGTAACCAGCTTTGCCCGGGTGGCGGCAGAGTTAGCTAAACGGCAGGAAAGGGATAACATACGGCGAGGCATCTAACTGTCTCGCCGCCTGCGCAGCGATTGTTTCAGGATGATGGATTGAGTTTTTGTTGGAATACTGATGAGAATGGTCTGAGGGTAAGATTATGTGGGATGCTAAGAAAATAATTCTAATCGTGATTTTGATTTGCGCAGGTTCCGTGCCAGCCTGCTGGGCAGCAACTGCCCTAGGGGCGCCGGAAGCTGTTGGGCAACAACATAAAGTACGCATCGTTCATTTTCCAATGGATCGTTCCCTCGGCAGGGTCACGTTTGCCGATGCTGATATACAAGAGACTCGCTATGATTTTCATTTCTGGTATGGTCAACCCGAATATAAAGAAGCTAAAGGCAATGTTGTCGTGCCGCCCGGAAAAGAGGCAGCGCTGTTTCTCTATAAGGATTCGTTTAGAGATTTGTCGCCGCTATTGGAACTAAAGCCGGATGATCTGTTCATGCTTTGCCCCATGTCAACGTTTCATGAGCACTCGTTCTCACAGCGAAAGATGGAACATATTGCACACCTGACCGGCTTGAGGGTATTCAGGATTTGCACTATAGGTAATTCAAGTGAAAATATGAAACCCATCACAAAGCTGCAATCACTGGAAAAGTTAACATTGCCGCATGGAACAACGAACAGGGGATTATCATACGTATCCCAGATCAAGAGCTTGAAAAGATTGATCTTTGCTACGAACAAGGTAACAAACGCAGGTATAAAACGTTACATTCCGAAACTGACTAATCTTGAGTATCTGGCATTATATGGCGGAACAATGAATGACGACTGTCTGCAATGTCTTGCGGATTTACCATCACTTCGGGAACTTAGCCTTAACAGCGGAAACTTTATTGATGCCGGGCTGTCTCATGTTAAGAAATGCTCGTCACTGCGAATTCTCGATCTTAGCCATCTGCCTATTACAGATGAAGGATTGCGTCATTTGTCAGGTCTTACGGGGCTGGAAGATTTAAGTCTCAACAACACGGAGGTTACAGATCGCGGCCTGGTATATCTGAAATCAATGCCTTCCTTAAAGAAGCTGAATGTTAAAAAAAGGGGCCAGAAGGACCAGATTACAGATGCCGGGATGGTACATTTGGCTCAGATCGGTTCATTAGAACACTTAGAACTTCCAGGCGGTATAACGGGTGAAGGTATGGCTCACGTAGCTAATTTAAAGAACCTCAAACATCTTGAGGGGGGTGGTTCTACCGACGCCGCACTGAAGCACATATCCAATCTTCAATCCCTGGAATATCTGGCCACTGGCGGGACAGGTTTCACCAATGCCGGAATGAGCCATCTTGCCAAATTGACCAATTTGAAAGACCTCCGTCTATACGCAGAATCAATCACCAATGAGGGCCTGGCCAAGCTAAAGACATTGAAGTCATTAGAAAGACTTCGATTGACCAAGTGCAACAAAGTTACGATCTCTGGTTTGTCTGGTCTTAATGCGTTAAATAATTTAACTGAGTTAAATTTAAAATCAGGTATTATACAAGATAATTCAGGCCTGGACATTTCCGGATTAACTCATCTTGAAGATTTTAGACTTAACGTCGATGCTCCCATCTGCGATAATGATCTGGCTTGTTTGAAGAAACTGAAAAATCTAAGATTGTTACGGATTGGCCGCAGAGAAGGTCACTCGTTTACTGACGCTGGAATTGCCCATTTAAAAGATTTACCTAATATAAGAGAACTTTATTGCCACAGTCCGTACCTGACGGATAAATCCCTCTCTTATCTTGCGAATATGAAGACGTTAAACTTCTTAACTATCATCGGCAATTTCACTGATGAGGGGTTGGGCCACCTTGAAGGACTCAAATCGCTTCGGTCTTTGAGCATTAACGCCGAAAACGACTTCAGTCCTGTGGCTTTGGCACGCCTGCGCAAGGAATTATCCAACCTCCATACCTTTCGGGTAGAGACAAAACGAGAAACGAAGAAATAAACCAAACGCACGAAACGCAATGAATTTAAGAAGCAGCGTTTTTAGTTTAACAGGCCGTAGTCTTTCAATGTCTGCTGCAAGATTGTTTTCTTGCTCTCATCCATCGGCGTCATAGGCAGTCGCATTTCCTCCGAAGCCATATTGAGCATCGACATAGCAGCCTTGATGGGTATGGGATTGGTCGCCAGGCCAAGCAGATTTCTGCACAAAGTGAACAGCTTATTGTGCCACTGCCGAGCGGAAACCAAATCGCCTTCGAGGATTAAATCGGTCATTGCTTTAACATCCGCAGGGACGATATTTGCCACCACACTGACGACGCCTTTGGCTCCGACCGAGGCCATAGGAAGCGTGAGGGAATCATCGCCTGAAAGAATAGTCAGGTCGCAGCGGGTCGCAACTTCGCTGACGTGGTCGAGCTTGCCGGTCGCATCTTTGAGGGCGACAATATTTTCAACCTCAGCCAGGCGCACGATTGTACCGGGGGTCATACCGGCTCCGCATCGCCCGGGTATATCGTAGAGCACTATCGGCAAATCAACCTCCTCGGCCACTGCCTTGAAATGCTGATAGAAACCTTCCTGTGTGGGTTTGTTATAGTATGGGTCAACCTGCAGCGTTGCATCGGCACCAACTTTTTTTGCAAATGCGGCCAGGTCAATTGCCTCGGCGGTGCTGTTTGAGCCGGCACCGGCAATGACAGGGACTTTTCCGCCCGCAGCTTTAACCACTCTTTCGATAACCTTTTTATGCTCATCGTGACTTAGGGTGGGCGATTCGCCGGTCGTTCCGACAGGAACTATTCCGTCTATGCCGCCTTCCAGCTGGAAGTCAACCAGTTCATCGAGTGTTCGCCAGTCAACTTCACCATCCTGAAAAGGCGTTACCAACGCCACGAATGCTCCTGTAAACATTTTATGACCTCCTTATTTAGTTCGTGACCGGTAACTTGAATCATGTTTGAGGTATTACTTTCAAGTATTCTTCAACCGCATTATACAATCCTATCTCGATTGCGTCAGCAATCAGGGCGTGTCCGATGGAGACTTCAAGCAGACCCGGAACGGCACTGCAGAATCTTGCGAGGTTTTTAAGGTTCAGGTCGTGGCCGGCGTTTAGTCCCAGGCCCAAATCGCTCGCAGCCCTGGCGGCAGTGACATAACGCTGAAGCAGTTCGTCCAGCTTCCGGCCTGTTCGGAACGCTCCGGCATACGGCTCGGTGTATAACTCAACCCGGTCGGCTCCAATTTCTTTCGCTGTCCTGATTCCGGGGACATCCGGGTCCATAAAAAGACTTATACGGATTCCTAAATCTTTTAATTGCTTTATGACTGGTATTAGCCGGTCTCTATCAGCTTGCAGGTTCCAGCCGTGGTCCGAGGTATTAGCGCCGGGTGCATCCGGTACGAGAGTGGCCTGGTTTGGCTTAACCTTTGGCACAATTTCCATATATTTGCCGGTGAATGGGTTGCCTTCTATGTTGAACTCGACATTTGATTTGGTTGCGAGCAGCGCAGCAAGCTCATATACATCTGCGTATCTTATGTGTCGCTCATCCGGCCGAGGATGAACTGTTAACCCATTGGCACCAGCTTTGATAACAATCTTGCCTGCTTCTATTACGCTCGGTATGTCGATATTGCGTTGGTTGCGCAGCAATGCAACTTTGTTCAAATTGACACTGAGTTTGGTCATTTGTTTTGCCCTAAAATGCTTCCGTAATTATATACCTATGGTGATTTACATCAAGTAAATAAGATTGTAAAATATTGGGTGGTAAGACGGAAATAGAAATTATGAACCTGAGGGGAATATGGGGTTCTAAAAATGGCAAAGACAATAAAGATTACCGCGGGCCAAGTTCAGGTTCAGGCCGAACTTAACGATAATCCCACAGCAAAATCTATAGCTGAAACGCTTCCCGTTAAGGCGAAAGGCCGGCGGTGGGGCGGTGAAATCTATTTTTCGATTCCGGTAACAGCAGAGCTTGAACCTGACGGTCGGGATATTCTGGAAGAGGGGGAGCTGGGATACTGGCCGAGCGGCAGCGCATTCTGCATATTCTTCGGGCCGACTCCTGCTTCAGAAGGTGATGAAATTCGGGCTGCCTCAGCAGTGACTATCATCGGCAAGATGAAAGGTGACTGGTCCGAATTGTGGGATGTTCCCAGCGGAGCCGAGGTCCTGGTCGAGGCGGACTAACACGAATTTGTTTTACCGCGGGTAACGGACAGATGATTTTTAGTTTTGAATTGATAGTTCTTAGTGTTTGTTTTGGTTAAGACCCGAGATTTTTTAACACTGTGTTGTAATTGTCCCAAAGTGTGTAGCTGTGGATTTTGAACACAACTGATAGACCTTTATGGAATTGAAGGGAATTACTGCTGTTATTACCGGTTCGAGCGGACGATTGGGCGGTGCTATCGCAAAAGCTTTAGGCCAAGTCGGCTGTAATTGTATCTGCCACTACAACAGTAACAGACAGCAAGCACAGGAGCTTGCTGTGCAGATTCAAGAAATGGGGCCGAAGGCGTTGGCAATTGAAGCTGACCTTACGAAGCCGGAGCAAATAGAGAATTTGTTCGGGAAAGTATCGCAGTTCAATACGCCGCAGATTCTGATAAATTCCGCTGCCGTTTTTTCGGGACAGGCGTTGGCAGATGTTACTTTTGGAGAAGCTCAAAAAATTTTTAGTTTGAATTTGACAGCGCCGATTTTGACAAGCAGAGCGTTTACTAAAGTTATAAAGGCGAAATTTCCCAAAGCTCAGTCACCTGTTGGTAAGATAATCAATATTGCCGACATCGCCGGGGTTCGGCCCTGGGCCGGATATGTTCTTTACTGCTCATCAAAAACAGGGCTTATCGGCGCCACGAAAGCTCTTGCAAAGGAATTAGCTCCTGCGATTTGCGTGAATTCGATAGCTCCCGGCATCGTGACCTGGCCGAGGGATTTCGATGAATCGGAAAAACAACGCCAGCTTTCGTTTGTCCCGATGAGAAGAATTGCTAAAGTGAGTGAGGTTACCGAGGCGATAATTTTTTTACTCAAAAATGATTACATCACCGGCCAGGTGCTGAACGTCGATGGCGGAAGGTGTATTTAAGTTGTAAGTGTTTAGTCGTTGTTATTAGGTGAATTGTGAATAACGGGATGGATACATTTTTGGCCGGTTGAAGGAATATGACGATGGACATTCAGAAAGATGCGGTAAGATATTATGATTTCTGGCCGGTGCTGTTTGATGACATCCCTTTTTGCAGGGAGTGTATCCTGTCATCCTGTACGGTGAAATGGTTTAGGCGGAGAATGGAAGGATGATTCTATGAAGTTAAATTGGGCTAATCGGATTACGATTCTTCGGATTTTTTTGATAATTCCGTTTGTTAGTTGTATGTTGAAGATAAATGATGCTGACCTTAGCTATCCGATGCGTGACACAATGCGGCATATTGCCATTTTGATTTTTTTCACTATGGCAGTTAGTGATGGTGTCGATGGCTATTTGGCGCGCACGAAAAAACAGATTACCAGGCTCGGTGCGCTTCTGGACCCAATTGCGGACAAATTACTTATTACTTGTGCGTGCTTGTTATTGGCTTCGCGGCGCGGACATGTTAATGGTTTTTTACTTCCGCCGACAGTTGTAGTTCTGATAATAGGCAAAGACCTGTTCTTGCTAATCGGTTTTGTCATTGTTTATTTTATCACTTCGCAGATTCGTGTCGCTCCTGCGATGATTGGAAAGATTGCTACAACTCTGCAGTTGTCGATGGTAGCGGCAATTCTAATCGCTCCCGAGGTCTCCGGTTTTGTGTCCGGTTGGATTTGGTTCCTGCGGGTTCTTTGGTGGTCGGCGGCAGGAACCGCTATTTTGGCAACTCTTATTTACATCCGCAAAGGAAGTCGCTACATTGAAGAATATGAGTACGGCTTCGATGAAAAGTAAAAAGTGAAAACGCAAAAGTAAAAAGAATAGGGAAAACTACAAAGCAATGCAGTTTAGCGAAATACCGGAAGTTTTGGAAGAGCTTCGGCGGGGCAGGATAGTTGTCCTTATTGATGCTGAAGACCGTGAAAATGAGGGAGACCTGCTTTGCGCGGCGGAGAAGGTGACGCCGCAGATTATTAACTTTATGGCAAAATATGGTCGCGGTCTTATTTGTCTGCCGTTAACGGCTGAGAAATGTGATTCACTCGGTCTTTATCCCCAAACTACGGAGAATACAGCCCGGTTTAAAACGGCGTTTACGGTCAGTATTGATGCGGCTACAGGTATAGGTACGGGTATTAGCGCGGCTGACAGGGCCGCGACAATTCAGGCAGCGATTGCAGATAATGCCAAGGCCGGCGATCTTGTTCGTCCTGGCCATATATTTCCACTGCGGTCTCGTAAGGGCGGAGTGTTGGTGCGAGCCGGTCAGACTGAAGGTGCCGTTGATTTAATGCGATTGGCAGGTCTCAGGCCAGCGGGTGTCATCTGTGAGATTATGAACGAAGACGGCTCAATGGCACGCGTGCCGGAGTTGTTGAAATTCTGCGAAAAGCACAGTCTCAAGATTGTTTCAATCGCCAAGCTCATAGAGTATCGCCTCCAGCGCGAGACCCAAATCAAGCGTGTGGAATGCGTCCATTTGCCTACCGACTACGGGGAATTCAAGTTAATTGGCTATGAAAGCATAACTTCACCCCAGCCGCATCTGGCATTGTGTAAGGGCGGTGTTGGTGAACTTGACGAGAATGGCAAACCCGTTGAACACAATGAGCCGGTGTTGGTGAGAGTGCATTCGGAATGTATGACCGGGGATTTGTTTCACTCGCAGCGGTGCGAATGCGGTTATCAGTTGGTAACAGCAATGAAGATGATTGAAGAGCAAGGCAAAGGCGCTTTGATTTATCTGAGGCAGGAGGGCAGAGGTATTGGGTTGGTTAATAAACTGCGCGCTTATAAACTTCAGGAGCAGGGCCTTGATACTGTTGAGGCAAATTTGAAGCTGGGCTTTATGGCCGACAGACGGGACTATGGAATTGGTGCTCAAATCTGCCGTGATTTGGGCTTGAGCAAAATACGAATACTAACCAACAACCCCAAGAAGGTAAGTCGGCTTGAGGTTTATGGGATAAAGATTGTGGAGCAGATAGCGTTAAGGGCTGAACCAAGCGAGCACAATGTCGATTATTTGCGAACGAAAAAATACCGCCTCGGCCATATGCTTGACGAGGACTTGTAGTTGGCTCGCCCAGCCCCTCCGAGGGGCGGGGCTTGGAGAATAGATATGAAGCAAGTGCGTGTAATATTGTCGAAAGACATCGGTCTGACATTGGTGTTGGTATTTTTCTTTGCATTGCTTTTGGTCGAGGCAGGTTGTGAGCCCGTGCCCCCGACGCCTCCCAAACCGCCGAGCCCGGTTGAGAACACTTCCGGTGCAAGGCGGCAAGCTAAAGAACTTTTCATCTATACGCGTTATGTCCCGGAGAAGATAGATATTATTCCGCTGACTGAGTTTGTTACTGTCGGCAAAATAAGGATTTACGTCAGTCTTCTTGACTCGTTTGATTGTCAGATAAAAACGCCGGGAATATTCCGTTTTGAGTTGTACAGGTATGTTCAGCACTCTGCTGAGCCGAAGGGCAAAAGAATTGCTATTTGGCTGGATATCGATTTGACCAATACTGTCGAAAATAATAATTATTGGCGGGATTTTTTAAGGGCTTACGAATTCAATTTGGATTTAACCCCCACGGCGGCGGGGTTCAGACCGGAGAAAAAGCAAATCTACATATTGCAGGTAACCTGCTTATGTCCTAACGGCAGGCGTCTGTCGGCCGATTTCGCCCTTAAATATACAGAGTGATTTTCCCGGCACGTATGTTGTTCTGAAGCGAATTACGTCTCAAGTGTGCTCGCCGATGACCCGTAGGATGAGGGGTTTAGCGCTTGCTTTTTAGTAACCTGTGGGGTATAATAGATTTCGGAACATAAACAGGCCTGGAACGGTTTTTTTACAAATGTGTGCGACTGGGCGAAAAATCAGCCGTATGTTTTTGTAATGAACTGTAAACACCGCACTTATAGATTTTGAAGGAGGAGTATTGTGTGTAGAAAACCGATGTTTTTGGTTTTTATTGTTTCCCTGTTGGTTCCGGCTGGCGGCGCATCCGCTGCGGATTTGACGGTTCCCGCCGGTACGATTGTAACCAAATCTACTTCGCAATCGTACGACAAATTTGTAGTGGAAGGCAGGCTGATAGTTCAAGACGGTGCAAACCTTTCATTTAGCAACGACTCTCATATAGATGGTATGGAAACAGGTGGGATTAGACCTGAAATTATTATGAATGGTGGAAGTTTCTTTGTCGATGCCAGAACGAATATGGGCACGGACAAGGTGGACAACGGTGGCAACTACGCTTATCTGACTATGAACGGCGGCACGTTCACCTGTACCGACACTTTTAAGTTTCCCGATGATAAAGGTGGTGAACATCGCATTTACCTGAATGGTGGGATAATGCATTCTGGTGACATACAGATGTTCCATGACCGCGACGCCATAATATATGTGGGTGCCGGCATATTACGTCTTAATACTGTAATCCCTGGCAGCTCGGAATATGATCCTGCCGAGTGGGTTAACCAAGGAGCACTTCTGCCCGCTGAAGGCTACGATGAGGTAGTCATTGAGTACATTCCTGCCGGCCCCTACACCGAAGTAAGAGCCACCAGGCCCGACCCCAACCTTGCCTCGAACCCAAGCCCACCTGATTGGGGAGCAGTTTTTGACACAGAAGCTACCCTTAGCTGGACACCGGGTGAAAATGCGGACAAGCACGATATATATTTCGGAACCGATTACGACGATGTCAACAATGCTGCTAACCCCAATGAGCCCCCAGGCAGAGGCCGACAGGACTCCAACAGCTATGATGTGTGCGACCTTGAATTGGGTAAGACGTACTATTGGCGGATTGATGAGGTCAACGGCCCTACTATGTGGAAAGGCAACGTCTGGAGATTTACGGCGGTTGACGGATATATCAACTCCTTCGGAATGCGCTTCATCGGCATTGAGCCGGGCACGTTTCAGATGGGCGGCGACGACGGCGAATGGGACGAGAGACCCGTGCATAAAGTGACGATTAGCCGGAAGTTCTACATCCAGGAGACAGAAGTTAGCACAGCCCAGTATCAGCTCTTCGATCCAACCTATACCGGCTCCGGAGAAGCTACAGGTATAAGCTGGCACGATGCCAATGCCTTTGCCGAATGGCTCAGTCAACTGGAGGGTAAGTCATACCGCTTGCCGACCGAAGCGGAGTGGGAATACGTCTGCCGGGCGGGCACGACTACACCGTACTCCTCCGGCGGCAGTCAGCCGTCTGAAGGTACTCCGAATCCCTGGGGAGTGATGAATATGCACAATTCGCCGCGGGAGTGGGTTTGGGATTGGCACGGAGAATACTCCTACGAGGACCAGAGCGACCCTATCGGCCCTGAGCAGGGCTTTGCCCGGGTGGTCCGCGGCGGCGGGCTGGACAACGGCAATTCTTACTACTATCGTTCGTCCAACCGTGCCGGTATAGCGCCGGGGTTCGCAGGCGGTGACCACGACATCGGTTTCCGTCTTGTCCTCGTCCAGACGCCAATGACTCCTCCCCAGCCGTATCAGGCGCCGTTTACGCGCCAATGTATCAAACAGGGCGGTGTGCATGTACTCCAGAGTTATGACCCTGACGAACCGTATTTTAACCAGCGGCCGATGCTGCCGATTCCGCCTGATAACGCTTCGAGAGATGAGATAGATTCAGCGGGTCTGCATCCGTCCTTCAGAGGACACAATCACAGCCCGGGTATGGAGGTATGTCCCAACGGTGACGTTTTGATGATTATCTACACCTCTTACAGTGAGTATGAAGAGGGTGTATCATTGATGGCGGCGCGTTTGCGCTTTGGTGCCCTTCAGTGGGACATGCCCACGCCAATGTTTGATTTTCCGGGCACCAACGACCACGCCCCGATGCTGTGGAACGATGACGGTACACTTCACTTTTTCTGGGGCTGCCCTGAATTACCGGGTGGGAATCCGAATCCGTATCCCTTCCAGTGGACTTCATCTGATGACAGCGGGGCGACGTGGGATGAGGTCAAATTCCCCGACTTCATAGGCTCAATCGGCTCGCACTCCAGGCAGCCGATAAATTCAGCCCTTCGCAATGGTAACACTATATATGTCTCCAGCGACGGGAGTGGCGGTGAATCTGTGCTGTGGAAAAGCGACGACAACGGACAAACCTGGTATGACACCGGCGGACGCACCTATGGACGGCACACAACTTTTGTATTCTTAAACAACGGTGACATCCTCGGTATGGGTGGAAAGAACACCGATTATAACGGCACCAAGTATATGCCGAAATCTATTTCCGACGACGGGGCAGTGTCCTGGACAGAAAGCAGCACACCATTCAATTGGCTGGGCAGTAATCAGCGGCCGTGCATTGTCCGGCTGGGCAGCGGAAATCTGTTTTTCTGCAGTGACTACCAGAAAAGCTTCAGCTGTGACCAAGCGGCTGGCATAACCGAATATGGTTCCTTGGTAGCGCTATCTGACGATGAGGGCCAGAACTGGACCATCAAAAAGATTCCTACTGCTTTGCCTCACGAGTGCCTGTGCTGGGACTGTGGGAATGTTGGGACTTTGGGCTACTCAGTGGCGCGTCAGGCACTGAATGGGATTATTCATGTGATTAGCACTATGAATCATCCCTGCCAGCATTTCGAGTTCAACGAGAAATGGATACTCGAGCCCGATGCAGGTGCTGACCTGCCGCCCGACCCGGGTGAAAGCGGTACCGTAAATTATTATCAGGAGAACTATCCCGGCGGCGGAACCAGGGCAACCTGGAGCGCCAAGACCTGCGACGACGGCCGGTACCTGCTGCACGGGACCGAGACCTGGTACTACGAAGGCGGCCAAAAGCAATATGAGGTAACTTACTATAATGGCCACAAGGTCGGCACGGAGGCCTATTGGGGCCCCGATGGTGTCAAACAATGGAGTTGGGAGCACGATGAGCCCGACGACACAAGCGTTTGGACGCAGTGGTGGCCTAACGGACTTAAGCACGTCGAGTCGAGATGGCGCTATGGCGGTATGGTTGCCCACGGTGACACGTACTTTTGGGATTGGTGTGGAGCACCCGAGGCTGCGTGGAATTTCAGCGATGGTGACCGCACGGGTCCGGCAGCGCTGCCCCCGCCGCAGGTCAGAGACGCTGATTTGACTGATGACGGTTTTGTCAATTATTCAGACCTGAAGGTCTTTACGGACAACTGGTTGTTGGCTGGGCCGGCAGGATATAACATAGCAGACTTAAACTGCGACGGTAACGTAAAGTTTGACGATTATGCCACCTTGGCCTTGCAATGGCTTGAGAGCTACCCGTAGTCGCTGAAGCGGAGAGACCAATATGTAATTTTAATCTCGCCGCAAGCCGGTTATCTTTGTTTGTGGATGCGGGCCGGTTCGTGACTCGTGTTTTGTGCTTCGTGGTTCTCCGCAGTCCTATGGACTCCTTTCGGAGGACGCCTACCGGCGGATTCACGATTCTTGGAACAGCAGCGGGAATCCAGCTTTTTAGCTTTGGAGACCTGCTCTCTGCTCTCGCAGAAGTGAGAACATCAGTTTTTACTTTCCGCAATAGATACTATTTACCCTCCCCGGTTAAATTAGATTGACCCAAAAGGGCTAATCTGCGATTATATCCTGCAGTTTTGCCTTATTTTTATGGGAACCTTTTGGGCTAATATTAGTCTAATCGAGGAGAAAAGGCGTGACGGGAGCGCAAAATATCAACATTGACGATTCTGTACTGGTTGAGCAATGCCGGCGGGGCGGTTCTGAAGCGATGGAGCGGCTGATACTCAAATATCAGAATCGCATCTACAATGTCATATTGAAAATATGTGCAAACCCCGACGATGCTGCGGAACTTACGCAGGAGACATTTGTCAAAATAATAGAGAATTTGGATAGATTCGAGGGCAGAAGCAGCTTTTATACCTGGGCATTTAGAATAGCCGTTAATCTGACCTTCAATTACTGCCAGAGAAGTGCCAAACTCGGATATAAATCGCTGGATGCCGACGACGATGAGCATAACCAGCAGGCGAGGGCGCAGTTGAAGGAGTTTTTGAGCGATAACGGTTCGCCCAATCCGGCTGTGGCGGCTCAGAACAAGGAGCTGTATGAGATAGTTGCGAAAACGTTGATGGAATTGGATGATGCGCAAAGAACGGTCATTATCCTGCGTGATATTGAAGGTATGAATTACGCCCAGATTGCAAAGGTGCTGGATATTGAACTGGGCACGGTTAAAAGCAGATTGAGCAGGGCAAGAAGGAATCTAAGAGAGATTTTGGAGACGATATTACGATGAAAGAAAAACCAGATATCGATGAACTGCTGAATAGCTTCATTGACGGAGAGTTAACGGAGAGGCATCGGGTCGAAGTTCAACGGCTTATAAAACACGACCCGCAGATTGCGCACCGGATGCAGGAACTGCAAAAGTGCAAAATGCTTGTGAGTTCCTTACCTCGTGCCGACGCTCCGGTTGAAATCCTGGCGCGGGTAAAAGCTTCGTTGAAAGCGCGGGTACTTCTGGGTCCCAGAGCCCGAGATTCGCGACCACCAGCTTTTGACGAACGGAAGGGAGCAAGATATTTGCTGGCTCGTAAGATTCTGGCTGCTGCTGCTATGCTTGGGCTGGTAGCTATTTTGACTGTGCTGGTTTACACGATTGTGGTTCCCCAGAGCGCTGTGGAAACGGATACTGTTGCCAAAGGTTGGCCGGAGCCGACTGTCCCTAAGGACTCCGTAGGAGAAACAGTTGGAGTCGAAAGGCCCGGGCCCACCTTGGTTGCGGCAGTATTTTATGGCCGACTTGAACTGGAAACAGATGACTTTGTTAGAGTTGACGCATTTATCAACAGGGCGATAGAGGACAATGGCTTTTTAAGTGCCCATCCGGATAAGCCCTTAAATTACGCCGGTCCACGTCCGGTAAGCCGGCGAGCCCCCACGTCTTCTTGTCAAAGACAAGAGTGGGGGCGAGACAAGAATATCTATGCTCTCAGTTGCAGCCGGGAGGCTCTGAGTTTGCTATTGGCGGATTTGGGAAGTATATGGCAAAAGTTTGATTCGGCAACACTGTCCATTGAAACTGACCGATTCGGTGAGCAGGTAGTGGTTAATTCAGTCAACACTGAGCAGATTGCCGAAATTATTGAACAGGACAGCCTTGGAAAACGCATCGAGGTGGCAAAGAATTTTGCCGTTTTGAATGATATGGCTGATCTTATACCGGGTAAAGAGCTATTTGCTGCCATCAATGATACAGGCCTGGATTTAATAACCCCACCCAAGCCGCGCCTGACCTGGGACAGGGAAACGATTAAGAGCCAGCCGAGCCCAGTGGAAGAGGGCCAGAAGGTGCATTTGACTATTGTGATTGTAGGCAGATAACCCCCACGTCTCTTGTCAAAGACAAGAGCGGGGGCTGATTTTGGCACATCCGAGGTGCCGGCAACGAGAGAATAAAGGAATGCTTGATATACAAAAGTGCTGTCTTGTGGTGGTTGATATCCAGGGCAAACTTGCCCAATTGATGTATGGCAGGGAGGCGCTGTTCAGGAACATCCAAATTCTCATCAAAGCTGCTAAAATCCTCAATTTTCCGACAATATGGTGTCAACAGTGCCCGGAGGCTCTTGGACCGACAGTACTATCGATATCAAAGCTTTTGGGTGATAACGAGCCCATAGACAAAGCCAGCTTCAGTTGCTGCGGCGAAGAGCGGTTTAACAGCAAATTAAAAGGCTTGTCTCGGCAGCAGATTCTATTATGCGGCATAGAAGCTCACGTTTGCATCTATCAGACAGCGGTTGACCTGCTCCGAAAAGGTTTCCATGTTGAGGTAATTGCAGATGCTGTCTCTTCCAGAACGCCGGAGAATAAGCAGCTTGCGATAACCAGAATGCAGTCGCAAGGCGTAAGCGTCACCAGCGTTGAAATGGCCTTGTTTGAACTTCTCAGGACAGCCGAGCACCCACAATTCAAACAAATCGCCAAACTCATAAAGTGATTCCCTGCAATCGGACTAGGTTTTTGCCTGCCCCCGCGTCTCCCGACGCGAGTCGGGGCGGCGGGCGAAAAAACAGAGGGGGGTTCCCTCGTCTTACCCACATAATCCGCTTTCAGACAAATAGACAAAAATTTAGGACATAAAACAGTTGCAAAAATTGCAGAAAACAATTTACAATGAAAAATAAATGCAGGTTATTGGCAGATTTATGAAAATGGGAAAAAATCACACGAATCATAAATATTCAACACAGTTGCATCTCTTAGCATGGCAGGATGGCTTTTCCTTAATCGAATTGCTGATAGTGATTTCAACCATTGCGTTGTTGATGGGTATATTGCTGCCGGCGCTGGGCAAAGCGCGTGAGGCGGCGCGTTCGTCGATATGTATGGCCAACGTCAGGCGGATTTCGATGGCAGGCTATATATATGTTCTTCAAAATGACGGCATGTTTCCTCCGTTTCGGATGATGAAACTCGGACCCACCGCCCCTGCTGATTACGTGAATAAATACGGCAGGGTGAAGCCGCGATGGCCGTGGTTTTTTGACCACGGCATCGGCCCCGTAATTGATCCGTCACCTTACATTACGAGTCCAGGCGACACATTTAGCGATAGTGACACGCTGATTATGACCAACGATTACTTTATGTGTCCTTCGTGGCCGCACGGAGATTTCGACAAATGCGACATCCGGAACGGTTCGTACGGCTACAATTATCAGTATCTGGGCAACTCGCGCATAACGGGTGACAAGTTCCATAACTTTCCAGTCAGGCTGGGGAAAATCCGACGGCCGAGCGAGACTGTTATAATAGCCGATAGCCGTGGGGCTCGCGGTGAGTCAGGAGCGCCCAGCATTCCTCACGGCCTACATTCCTACACTCTTGACCCACCGAAGATAGCACGCAGCACAGGAGCTGTGAATTTTGCCTGGCACTCGCGTCCGGAGCATTGGATGCAGCATTCCCCCGCTGAGGCCCGACATATGGGGAAAGCATGCGTCTCTTTTGTGGATGGACATACCGAGAAATTGTCGCTGGAAGAAATGGGGTACGTGCTGGATGCGGACGGCTTGTTGTGGCCGACGATGGCAGCAATTGTTTGTGGAGCGGCACCGGCCACGACGAACCATAAGCCCGTCGAATTAACACCTCTGTTGAATTTCTCTGTATCTGGAATAAAATTAAAAAGATGGTGGTTTAGTTACGCTGATTTCTCCCGTAAGGGATACTGCGTATTTTTATCCTTTGTGTCTTTTTTGCCCTTGTTTGAGCTTCTCAGGACCGCCGAACACCCACAATTCAAGCAAATCGCCAAACTCATAAAGTAATTCCCCGCAATTGCTCTATTTTTTTGCCCGTAAACGGCTATTTTTGCCCCATCAGTCAATGTTTTTAAGTTTTTGCTGGTTTTTCTTGAAAATTTTAATTGACAAATTGATATTATTGATTAGAATTCCATTTGTAATTGAGATTAGGGCTATATGAGTAAAAAGACTAAACAACTAAACCTCCCCGTGAGTTGTCCGCTTTGTGGAGAGTCAGTAGAGGTTACGCGGATAAAATGCAGCGGATGCGGCAGTGAAATCAACGGCTCGTTCAAGGCCGGTGGATTTGGACTTCTGCCGGTTGAGTATCAAAAGTTCATCGCGGTTTTTCTCCGACATCGCGGAAACATTAAGGCAGTAGAAAAGGAGCTTGGAATCTCTTATCCGACAATAAACAAGATGCTCGAAGCCATAAACAAAATGTTGGAGACCTCAGTTGAAGAAAAGCCGCTTAACAGAAAGGAAATTCTGGACGCAATAGATAAAGGTGAAATCAGCGTCCGGGACGCCACCTATATTTTGAAAACTCGTAAGTAAGGAGAAAGAAAATGGGATATCACGATGTTATATCGACTATTCTTGCGTTTGTAATTCCGCTCGTTTGGTTTGGCCTGTTTCTGTTACTGTTCAGATTAATTTGCAAGCTCAAGTGGCTGACAGCAGTTTGCTTGGCCGTAATAGCTGGCACTGCACCCTCACTTTTAGGTGTTTCACTCTTCGCACAGCTAAGCCCAATGAAGGGTTGGGCGGTTCTATTGCCATCAGCAGTATGTGCTGTGATCCTGATCATTCAGTTCTTTGGCTGGCTGGCCAGTGGAGAGGATTCAAGTGTCAATGTCGCCGAAAGGGAAAAGATTCTGCGAATGGTAGAGAACGGAAAAATCAGCGCCGAGGAAGGCAGCGACTTACTTGATGCTATGGGCAGGTCAACCGCTCTAAGAGGACAGGAAAAATTCAGCCGACTTGACTTTGTTACCCTAATTGGTGCAGCCTTGGTAATCCTGGGCTTCTTCCTCCCTTGGGTGTACATTCACATGCGCAGCCCTGTGGTCTATACCTGGGGCTATCAGGCGGGTCATCAAGTAGGTGCTCTCGGCTGGACGATTTTCATTATCGGTATCTTATCAGCCGTGCCGGTATTTGTGACGCCAAAGGATTTTCTGTATAAGATTTCAATGCTGCAGATTTTTCTAATACTCATAGGCTCGGCTCTGGTGATTAGCGTTCTGGTACGTGCGGGCCACAATTTAGGCGCAGGTTTGATATTTTGCCTTGCAGGATTTATCGTAGAGCTTTTCGCGTCAGCAGTGAAATTCAAGAGGTTGGCGGCTTGAGTTACGCTGATTTCTTTTTGTTTGTCGTGTCTTTTTTGCTCTTGTCGGGACTTTTTGAATCTTTGGGTTTGGTCTCTGATTTTTTCTTATCGCCTGTATCAGCCGTGCCTTTCTCCTTTTTCTCGGCTTCTTTGTAGCTCTTGCTTCTGTAATCGGTTTCATAGAAGCCGCTGCCTTTGAAGATAACGCCTGAGCCGGTGCCGATGAGCCGTTTCAGCCTTGTCTTGCCGCACTTCGGGCATTGGCGCAAAGCTCTGGCGGTTATAGACTGGAACTGCTCAAACTCATACCCACAATCTTCACAAATATACTCGTAGGTCGGCATAGTTACTCCGTGTCCGTTGTTTCATATTCATCAACCGTTTACTCCTGCGGCTCAGTTTTTTCTTCCTGTGGTTCCTGTTCAACTTGTTCTTGCTCCTGAACGGGTTCCTCCGATGCTACTTTATTGACAATCACTTTGCTTGGCCGAATGACTCGGCCATTAAGTTTGTACCCTTTTTGAAATTCTTCCAGGACTATGTTTTCCTCCTGGTCCGGTTCGGCCCGCTGAGTCATTGCCTCGTGAAGAGCAGGGTCGAACGCTTCCCCCAGTGCTTTTATCTGCTCTACGCCGTGAGATTTGAGGATACCAAGCATTTGGTCATATATAATCTGAATACCTTTGACAAGAACATCAATATCTTCCGCCCCTGCTGCTTCGTCTTTGCGAAGCAAAACGGCGGGGGCATTTTGGAGCGTGTGCTCGAGATTGTCCAAAGCCGGCAGAAATGTTTTTATGGTCTTTTCCTTTTCGTAAGAAATAGTGTCCTCAATTTGTTTAGGCGCTCGCTTTTGAAAATTTGCATAGTCGGCACTGATACGCTGAAGCTTTGCGAAGAGCTCATCTTTTTCCTTTTGCAAATCTTTTATTTGGGCGAGGAGTTCTTCTGAGTTGTTCTTCTTCGGTTCAGGCCGTTTTTGTTCTCCTGGGGAGTCCTTATGGACTTTCGTTTTTTCTTTACCTTTTTGCTTCATGAATTGTTACCGAAATATTTCTTCAGTTTTTCGAAAAAGCTTTTGCAACGTGGGAAAACGGTTTTATTCTCGGCTTTGGCGAATTCTCTCAGTAGCTCCTGTTGTTTGGCGTTTATTTTTGTCGGAGTTTCGGTAATGATTTGCACAAGTTCGTCTCCGGTTCTGCCTGTTCGCATATTCGGCAGTCCCTGGCCTCTTATTCTAAAGACGCTTCCATACTGTGTGCCCGGTGGGACTTTCAGGCCTCTTGTTCCGTTCAAACTCGGCACGTCAATAGTCGCGCCCAAAGCGGCTTGGATGAAACTTATGGGGACAACGGTAATAAGGTCGCTGCCATCTCGCTGCAGAAATTCGTGCGGTTTTATTCTGGCGTAGCAGTACAGGTCGCCTCTTGGTCCACCGCTTCGGCCCGGCTCACCTTCGCCGGCAACTCTTACTCCCTGTCCCTCGTGAACACCAGCAGGAATTTTAATATTAGCGACTCTCTTCCTCGGTACTCTGCCGGTTCCTTTGCACTTCCTGCACGGGTTGGTAATTACCTGCCCACTGCCTCTGCACTGTGGGCACGTTGAGACCATCTGGAAAAACCCGCCGCCTCTTGTCACTTGACCGCTTCCGCCGCAGCTCGGACATCTACCCGGTGACGTCCCTTTGGCAGAGCCGCTGCCTGTGCATTCGGGGCATATATCCTGCCGCGTAAATTCAATGGTCTTTTCAACACCTTTAGCAACATCATTAAGCGTCAGGTCAACAGAAGTTTCCAGGTCGTAGCCGCGGACAGGCCCAGTTCGTCTTCTTTTTCGCCCCCCCATCCCGAAGATGTCTGCAAAGTCACCGAACCCAAACATATCTTCAAAAATGCTACCTATGTCCTGCCATCTGATATGCGCATAGTCACGCATACCCATTCCTCGCAGGCCCTCGTGGCCGAATTGGTCATATCGTTGGCGCTTTTCGGGGGCGCTCAGGACTTCATAGGCTTCGGCGCACTCTTTGAATTTGGCCTCGGCATCTTTGTCGTCCGGGTTCTTATCGGGATGATATTTCATTGCCATCCGCCGATACGCCCGTTTTATATCGTCGGCAGACGCATTTTTCTTCACTCCCAGAACTTCATAGTAGTCCCGTTTTGCCATAATCTCGTATTGCGTATCGCGTATTGCGTTAAAGTTCCTTAACTAAAGACGCAATACGTTAGCTTACCGCTCCCTGTACCGGTTCTTCGTCTTTCTCTTTTAAGTCTGCTATCAGCACATTGGTGGTTAACATTAGCCCCGCTACGGATGCAGCATTTTGCAGAGCGGTTCTTGTAACCTTTGCAGGGTCGATAATCCCGGCTTTGAACATATCCACGGACCGGCCGCTATTAGCATCGTAGCCGATGTTCTTATCCTTTTCCAATTTTTCGAGAAGCTGAGCGACAATTACGTCACCCGGCTCGCCGGAGTTTTCCGCGATTTGAGCTGTCGGCGCTTTTAAGGCATTGGTAACGATGTCAAAGCCCATTTTCTCACTGCCCCTGGCCTTTGCCCTGGCCTTTTCTACTTCGGGTATGGCCCGCAGGAAGACAACACCGCCGCCTATTACGACGCCTTCCTCGGTCGCTGCTCTTGTGGCGTGAAGTGCATCCTGCAGCAGGTCTTTGCGTTCTTTCATTTCTGTTTCCGTTGCGGCGCCCGCTTTGATGACCGCCACGCCGCCTGTTAATTTTGCCAGCCGTTCCTGAAGTTTCTCACGGTCGTAGTCACTGGTTGTCTTTTCGATTTGGTTGCGGATTTGGCTGCAGCGAGCATTTATATCTTTCTTTTTCCCGGCCCCTTCAATTATTGTAGTCTTTTCCTTGTCCACAACGATTTTTTTAGCTCGGCCCAACTGCGAAAGCTCAATGCTCTCCAGCTTGATACCTAAATCCTCGGTAATTACCTGCCCGCCGGTTAAGACGGCCATATCGGCCAACATCGC
>CAZQYB010000004.1:41985-42535 GCA_964597535.1 uncultured Pirellulales bacterium
TTTCTGCGGTCGCCGAATCCGGGGGCTTTGACGGCACAGATTTTCAGGATGCCCTGGAGCCGGTTGATAACCAGTGCTGCAAGCGCCTCGCCCTCGACGTCTTCGGCAACAACCAGCAGCGGCCTGGCAACCTGAGCGGTTTTCTCCAGCAGCGGTATAATCTCGCGGACATTGGATATTTTCTTTTCGTGCAGCAGAATATATGCATCTTCAAAGACGGCTTCAAGCGTTTCAGCATTAGTCATAAAGTATGGAGATATATAGCCCTTATCGAACTGCATACCTTCGACTACGGTCAGTTCGTTTTCCATTCCTTTGCCTTCTTCGATTTCGATAACACCTTCTTTGCCGACTTTGTCGATTGCGTTCGCCAGGATTTCGCCCACTTCTGCATCGTTGTTTGCGCTAATAGTCGCAACTTTTGCGATATCATTATGACCTTTTACCGGAATGCTGACTGATTCGATAAATTCGGTTGCAACTTCGACGGCCTTGCTGATTCCACGCTGGATAGCCATAGGGTTTATGCCGGCAGCTACATGTTTTAGAC
>CAZQYB010000005.1:0-11765 GCA_964597535.1 uncultured Pirellulales bacterium
TGCCCCCTCGTGTCACCTTGAAGTCACCATCCGCCCGACCTACTGGATCGACCTGCGGTTGCGACTCATACGCACCGTACCAATCCTCGCACCACTCCTCGACATTACCGTGCATGTCACACAGACCCCATGCGTTCGGCTGCGTCTTTCCGACATACAGAGGCACCACTTCCTCACGACCGCGTCCGCGCCTGGTACAGGGATACCAGCTTGCCCCCACATTTTTATGAAATTCGCTTGGCAGCGAATCCCCCGTATGAAAAACCGTCGTCATACCGGCTCGGCAGGCATATTCCCATTCCGCCTCCGTTGGCAACCGGTAAGGCAAACCTTCCTTTTTACTGAGCCACTCGCAAAAAGCCTTTGCGTCATGCCAGCTCACGAAAACAACTGCCTCGTCGTTCTCGATTGAAAAACCCAGCTTGCCGCGCACAAGGCGGTGAGACGGATCGAATTGCTCGAACTGGGCGTTAGTGACTTCGCATTCGCCCATATAGAAATGGTTGCTGATTGTCACCTTATGCGCGGGTTGCTCGTCCCAATCACCGTCTCGCATAAAACCTTCAGTACCCAATCCCGCAGGCAGTGGATCGTGCAGGCCGCCCATCGTAAAGTCACCGGCTTTAACGGGAACGAACTTCATCCCCAGCGAGTTGGTGAACGATTGGCCGGTCGGCATCGGCGCTGCGGCAGATACCGCACCCTGTTGGAACCTGGCCGTATCCCGAGCAAGTGCCGCTATGGCGGTAATTGCCATTGTCAACATCATTATAACCGGGAGAACGATCGAAGGCTTTGAATTACATTTTTTCATAAGACATCCTTTAATTGGGATAACCTGTGAAACCTGAGTCTCCGGCAATAGGTTACCCGGGTTTTCCATACAACATTATATTCTGCTCAGCGACCCTCCCGACTGGTCGGGACCGGGACTGAGCCTCTTCTCATGCAACTCAATTCGGCGGCTCGATATAATCGGTGCCGGCGAGAAGTTTGACCGGCCCGAGTAGCCCGGCCGGGCGCAGCTTGCCCGTCGGATAAACGGTCGACCATGTCCGACGTTTTTCGCCCTCTAATCCGGCGTCGCCTACAAGGCGGTTGTGCCAGGCGTTGGTTACTTTGACGGTTAATAAATTATCCTCGGCACGAAGCGCGTCTTTGACATTAACGCGAAACGGAGGGGCCCATAGGCCGTAGGCGAGTTGTTTGCCATTCATGATGACGTCAGCGATATTGTAAACATTGCCCAGATCGAGGACGACCTCACCGGCATTTCTCAGCCAATCGGCATCGCATTTGAAGGTCAGGGTATAAGTCGCTGTGCCGGAATGATATTTAATGCGCTCAACGTCGCTATGAGCAAGGTTTTGCAGTTGCGACATCTCGAAGGTATGCGGTTTCTCCCGGCCAAATGGGCTTTGCAATGTCACCTTCCACGGTCCCTTTACAGGCAGAGATCGATCACGCCATTTTACGTAGCCACCGTCGGCGCGGCGGGTCCATTCCAGCGGCAGCACCATCGGTGTGTGAACTGAGACCGTTGTATCGCATCCTTTCGGCTCGAGCAATTTGCTCAACTGAGATTGAATTGAAGCAGGCGCCTTCAAGTCAGGCGGTCCGGGGTTAAAGACCACAAACAACGCTCCTGCAGCGGCGAAGTCGAGGGCCAATTGGGTTCGTCCATCCGAGAGTTTTTGGCCGGCTACTGGTCTGCTCACAGAACCATCAAGGGCCTGGAAAATCATGGGGTTGGATTGGCCGCTGCGCAGGTTTACTACCAGACGTCGGGCATAGGGGACCGTGTTCGCAAGATAAAAGATATCACGCCCATCAACTAACCGTTGCTGCCAGGCCAGCGGGATATCCGTACCCACCGTTTCAACTGCCGGTAACACCTGATTGTCGGCGAGTGCTTCTTCCAGTGACATCCCCCAGAGCACTTTTCCCGCACCAAGTACATGCCGGCCTTTCTGTCTCAATCCGGGTCCGCCGGTTTTTGCTCCCCAGATATTCTTGATAAGCGCGGCCATGTTATGTTGAGCATTTTCCTGAGGATTGAGCGTTGAAAGCTGAGTCGGAGGGTAGCCAACCAGGGTCATCCCTCGCTCTAATAAATTCGAAATCAACTCAAGTGTTGAGGGATGTAAACTGTGGCCCGGCTCTAAATAGAGCATTTGGTAACGTGCCCCTGTAGGAATGATTAACGAACCTTTTTCGACCTTTACCTGTTCAAGCAGTTCACGGTTGATCCAATCAAAATCGTAACTCTGTCCCAACCCGTCAAGCCGCTCGAGGTCGTCGATCCGGATGACATCATCGCCGACATAGGCCAGGACATCGGCCACCGCAAATCCCTGACGTAACATAAATTGGCTGCGGGCATGGTAGTCATTCCAGACCGACATATAAGGCCACCACGTTTGGTAGCGGTTTAACGGAAAGCCAATCGACACATTCATCGGATGACCAGGCTTGTCAGACAATGGATTATGGGCATAGGTGTGGAAAACGACGTCGTTGATGCCTTTGGCAAAGAGGTCATCCGTCCGCGTCTTCACCATGAATGGATGTTCGTCCCATTGGACACCGAATTGGGTGTGAGATTCAGCGGCAACTTGCTCTTTGCCATAAAGTCGGTAGGCTGAAACGGCGTTCTTAATTGGCTTAAAGAAATCATCACAGCCGCGTACTGTCAAGTTTCCAAAATCATCATAGCCCCGGAACCAATACTCCGTCATAGGAATATCGACGTATTTGTAATGACGCAGAGGGTCGCTGGGAATAACGTCACCGGTGGACTGTTCTGAGTAGGTCTTGACCCCATACTGATGGCCCATGCGAGTCATTTCACCATAGAACTGCTCGCATACGAGACGGTCAATAGTTTCACGAAAGTCACAAAGAAAAGCCCATGACTCGTCGGGACCGTTAACAATATAGCCTGCCATGGCCGGTAACCAGTTGAGAATCTCATAGCCGTGGTGTTCCTTAAAATGGGCAGGAAATTTCTCAGTCCAGTTCTGATGACGGCATTCCCAACTCTCCAACAACTGTCCTTTCACTAAACCCTCCAGGATACCACCCTGGCCGGCCATTTTACCGACATAGGCTTGAAAGTGCTGCCGGGTCGCTTCCGCATCCATTTTATCAATTTCCGGGCCGCTGCCGCCTTCGACTACAGGTTGATTTTTCCTGCCGTTATAGCGGTGACCGATTCGCAAGAGCGTCCACTTACCGGCTGGTGCCTGCCATTGCAGCGTTCCATCCGGCTGCATCTTATCGGTTAAGTCGATGATATTTACCGGTTCGACCCAATTTTCCGGCCCACCTGTGACAATGGGACGCATCGGTGTATCTCGGTAGCCGTATGCAGCGAGAGCCGGCCAACCTTGCAGTTGGGCTCGTGAAGAGAATCTAATCTCCCCGAGTTTGGGCTCCTCTAACAAGGCATGCCCATGAGCAATATCCCATTTGATGACTATCTTGATATGGGCGGTGCGAGTTTCGGCAATGCTGAAGACAAAGGGGCACTGCTTGGTCTGCCAGCAACCGTGCGGAAGTTCCAGAACGGTTAGCGGCTCCCAATGCTTACCATCATCAGAAATGTACAAACTCATTCGAAGATAACCTTCCGGATTGAGCAAACGCGAAAACCAACGTGCTGTGAGGAAGACCGAACGTATAATTTGTGGTGATTCGGCTCGCAGTCGCAGTTCGAGTGTTTCCGGAAACGTTATGCTATCGAACTGTTTGCCGTTGAAAAGCTTTTGATAGGGGGAGTTTGCTTCCTCGCTAATGAGTTTAAAGGGCTGCTCTTCTTGCGAGGCTCCGAGGTCTATACCGGCAGCTTCGGCCCCTTTCGGTGTGGGAAAAGCCAGCACGGCAATCTCGCGGTAGTCGGCGTCCTCACCTCGCGACGAGGCCTGCGCTGAAGGGAAGGAACGACCATCGAGCGGCGGACTCGGCAGTTGAAGTTCAAGCATCTTTGGGCCTTCGGCAATGGTCTCGCTCCAGGTGATGGTGCGCATGGAGTTTCTGATGTTGCTCCAGGGACCGCCGGCAGTGGCCCAGCCGGGACAACTGTGCAGGACCAAGTCGGTTTTACTCTGTTTGATTCCTTTAGCCAGCGCCGTCAGGTTTCCTTCCCACTCTTCGCTGAGGATAGGAACCTGCGGGGTGACCATTCGGTCCCGAATCTGGCTGCAACTGTCAATCGTGAAGAAATGCAGGGCGGAAAACCCGGCTTTGTTGAGCGCCTCAACATCCTGGTCAATCCCTTCTCTGGTTACTGCCCCTCCGAGGAAGTGATACCAGACTTCCGGGCGATATTGGCGCGGCGGATTCTGGAACTTATGCAAAAAAACATCGTCGGCTTCACTTTGTCCGCAGGAGATGGAAGGTCCCAAGCAAAAGATCACGCTCAGATATAGCGAACTCAAGATTGTTGATATTCTTATCATAGCTATCACCAATTATTACTTATCAACTGGGATTTCCGATAGACAACCGATTATCCCTGCTCATCTATCCTCGCGACCGGAATTGAGGTTCATTTCTAATAGAGTATCAAATGTGACGTTAAAAGACTATAGCTTCTACTTTAGTCGATATTCTTCTTATCATAGGCGCTGCACCAAAGTGCGCCAACGATGTTCTTTCGGTCTTACCTCCGCCTACTATCTGCCTACTATTTGCGGCATTTTTTCGTAAAAAAAACCTCTAACGGGGCATTGGTAGTGGCATTAATGTAGGCGGTAGCAGGGTTGTCCTGCGATGTTGACTATAACTAAGGGCTGTGAGCATAACGTTCCCATCTCTTTCCTTTTTTCATACCCCTGCAAAACCTCAAAATAATTTGAACTCCGCACGTTGCACATTGTCCTCTGTGGGCGGCGTACGCCGTCACGCAATGCACAATATGACTTTCTGATGCTTGACAAGGGCAATTTTGAGTCTAAAATCACGGTCTATGGCGAACCCCGTCCCACAACGTAAGAAAAAGAAGAAGCATAATCCCGTGATAGACCGGATGACTTATATCGCGCTTCGGGTGGTTGTGGTTTTTCTTTATTTATTCGATGTCGAGACCAATCTGAACACCGCTTGTTTTCTTGGGCGACTACTATGGAAATATTATCATCGCGGGCGCAAACGTGCTCTGGATAACCTCCGTGCGAGTTTCCCTGAAAAAGGCGAACAATGGATTTGGCAGACAGGCCGACGAAGCTTCGAGCATATTGCTATGCTGGCGGTCGATGTGCTGTACACGCCGCGACTGGTGAAGAAACATAACTGGCGGAACTACTCACGGTTCAAAACCGCTGAAAGGGCCAAGTGGCTGATGCAGGAAAGGAAAGGCCTGTTGATGGTTGCGGCTCATTACAGTAACTTCGAAATTCTGGGCTATATGCTGGGGCTGTTTGGTTTTAATGTTTACAGTATTGCCAGGCCATTGGATAACAAGTTTATCAGCAAGTATTTGTACGCTGTTCGGCAGCAGGCGGGACAAAAGATAGTTGACAAAAAAGGCGCATCTGAACTTATGGGTGAGGTAGCTTCGAGAGGCGCGACATTGTGCTTTATTGCCGACCAGGATGCCGGCAGGAAGGGGATATTTGTTGATTTCTTCGGCAGAAAAGCGAGTACCTATAAGAGCATTGGGTTAATTGCCATCGATTGTAATATACCGATAGGAGTCGGTTACAGCAGGAGAGCCGATAATCGCTTTTTCTTTGAAATGGGGGTCAAGCGTATTATTTTCCCCGAAGAATGGGCGGATAAGGACGACCCACTGGAGTGGATTACTGCAGAATATACCAAGGCAATAGAAGAATTTGTACGTGAAGATCCGAGCCAATACTGGTGGTTGCACCGCAGGTGGAAGCATCGGCCAAAAGAAGAAATGCAATAATTTTACGCAACAAACGCGCAACTTGTTTCAGGATTAAAGACCAAAGACTTAGGAGGTAAGCTGGCGGCAGTTGGCTGAGATGTGTTTCGGGGACAGGGACGTGGCAGAGAGAGGATAGATTGAGATGTTTGAAATCGAATGTCCACGATGTAAATCACTTATCGGATTGGAACTGGGCGACTTTTTTCGGCAGCGGGTCGAGAGGCGAGATTGTCCGGGCTGTGGGGCGGAGCTTGAACTTGCCAATTCAGCCCTTTTCTTCGTAGCAAATGGTTTGATGTTCGGCGGGCTTATGATGGTACTGAGCTACTGGGGCCTTGGCCGTGAATGGTTAAAGGTGATAATTGTAACCCCTCTCTGCTGGCTGATGGCGCCGGTGATTGTTCAAATTGGCGGGCGATGGCGGATATATTCCGAGCGCGTGCGAGATACCATCAGTGTGCGAAGATGGTCGCGAGCAGGTTGTATAAGCGCCTGGATTTTCGGCGGCGCTGTGGCTATGACTGCCGTCAGCTTCGGCGTACATTATCGAAAACTTGTGTTTAACATCGGCGATTTTGCAATGGGCGGCGAGTCCGATGCGATTGGGGACTTTATGTTCGGGATGAAGTTTTACGTTTTGAGCGGGGCTGTGGTTGCGGTTGCTGCGCTTGTTGTTATGATAGTCGCCCGGTGGAAGACAAAGAGATTGAGGGGTCTTGATGAGGGGATTTTGTGATTGATTATTGATTACTGATGATTGATAATTGGGATTGAGATTCTTCGCTGCGCTCAGAATGACACGAAAGGAAGGAAAAGTAAAAAGTTCAAAATGAAAGGGTATAAAGATGTGTGAAACGTGTGGGTGTACGCCGTGCAGTCAGTGCGGCAGGCCAATCGAGGATGGGGTTTGCAGCGGCTGTGGAAAACCGCCAGATGAATGTACCTGTGAGCCCGAGGGAATGTAGCGAAACGTGCGGCAAACTGACGGCGGTTCAGGTTGAAAATCCAAAGGTCAAAAGTCCGAAATGAAAGGGCAAGAAGATGGCTGTTAAACGAATCACTGTTCATTGTGTTGAAATTGAGGATAAGCCGGGAAGTTTACAGAAGCTCTTAGACAAAGGTGCCTCAGCAAATGTGGATTTGTTGTGCTGTGCAGCTTTTTCGGCTGGCGGAGGACTGGGTTGGGTGTATGTGAGTGCTAAAGACCCGGCGGCCTTTGAGGCCTATGCACAGGATGCTGGTATTGAGGCGACGGTTGCGGCCGGCTTTATCGTCAGCGGTGACGACAAGGTAGGGGCTGCAGCGGGGGTGCTAAAGGACCTTGCAGATGCGGGCATAAGCGGCATTGCCGGTGCCGCGATGGTTTGTGATGGGCAATACCAGATGCTGGTTGTGGTGGATGCCGCCGACAGCGATGTTGCGGCAAAGGCATTGGGAGCATAGCACAGCTCGTGACTCGTGGTTCGTGTCACGTGACTCGGTGATGGATGCTCGTGCAGCGGGATTCATATTGCCTATGGCGGTGCGAGCGGGCAATAGGTGAGTGTCTATAGTTTGTTCTCCGTTTCTTGGTGTTTGTTCGACAGCTAATACACTGGTATGGCCCGGTGAAGGGCTGATAGGGAAGTTAAGGTGGCTGAGCTTAAGAAACAACTTGGTTTGCTTGATATCTTCTGTATCGCTTCCGGAGCAATGATAAGTTCTGGTTTATTTGTTTTGCCTGCCATAGCTTTTGCGAAGGCCGGCCCCGCGGTTATATTGTCATATTTTTTTGCATCGGTTTTGATAATTCCGAGTGTTCTGAGCCAGGCTGAATTAGCGACCGCAATGCCGCGAGCGGGTGGAGCATATCTTTATGTCGAACGGAGTTTAGGCTCGATTTGTGGATTGTTCGGCGGATTTGCAGATTGGTTTTCATTAGCGTTAAAAAGCGCCTTTGCCGTTGTCGGAATGGCGGCTTTCATCAAGGTACTAATAGAAATGCTGTTTGGCACGCAAGTCAGCGAGTGGCACCTAAAAACAATAGCTATCCTCTGCTGCCTCAGTTTTACAGCACTGAATATCGTAAGCGTAAAGCACGCAAGCAGATTTCAGGTTTTGCTCGTGGGGACACTGCTGGCGATACTTACCTTCTTTGTGCTTTTCGGCTCCAGAGCTGTTGAAGCCGTCCGATACAGGGGGTTCCTCGAAAAGGGTTGGCCGACAGTCTTGGCGACAACGGGTATGGTATTTGTAAGCTTCGGCGGTATAAACAAAGTTGCGAACATTGCAGAAGAAATAAAACATCCGGGTAAAAACCTGCCTTTGGGAATGATTCTGGCCTGGCTTGTCGTAACGCTGTTTTACATTGGCGTACTAATAGTTACTGTAGGTGTTGCCGGCGCCGAAGAACTCGTCAGCAGCTACGCACCGATATCATTGGCGGCGAGTAAATTTATGGGCCCAGTGGGATTTGCAATTCTCGGTTTGGCTGCCGTTGCTGCTTTTGTAACCACGGCCAATGGTGGAATACTCGCTGCATCGCGGACCCCTATGGCTATGAGCAGGGACCAATCACTGCCGCCGATTCTGGCTCGCGTGAACAATCGCTTCAAAACACCTCACGTCAGCATACTGTTCACAAGCGGCTTTATGGTTACGGCAATCATTTTTCTTGATATTGAAATGCTGGCGAAAACAGCTTCGACTTTACTAATAATACTTTACATTTTGGCCAATATCAGTGTGATTATGATGCGTGAGAGCAGGATACAGAGCTATCGGCCGAGGTTCAAATCTCCCTTATATCCGTATATACACATCCTTGCTATTATCGCCTATGCGGTTCTGATTGTTGATATGGGGAAAGTGCCTCTGTTGATTTGCGGCGGCTTTATCGGTTTAAGTGCCAGCTGGTTCTGGCTCTATGCTTCCCAGCGTGTCAGCAGGGCCTCAGCGGTGATGCACATAGTGGAACGCGTTACAGACAGAGAACTCAAAACTGTTACCCTTGAAAATGAGCTTCGAGATATTTTGCTCGAGCGTGACGATATAATCGAGGATAGGTTCGACCAGCTTATAAAAGAATGTAAAATCCTGGATATAGCGGCGAGAAAATCGGCCGAGGAGGTCTTTCGCCGGGTCTCCAAAATACTGGAAAAGAAACTGGGCATAAATGAATATGTACTTTTTGAGCAATTCCTCCATCGCGAAGCAGAGGGAGGCACAGTTATTCAGCCGGGCTTTGCGATACCGCACATAGTCGTGGAAGGTGAGAGTAAATTCGAAATTTTGCTTGTCCGAGCTGTTGATGGCATTGACTTCTCACATGCTCCTGACCCGGTCAAGATAATGTTTGTCCTCGCTGGCAGCAAAGACGAGAGAAATTATCACCTGCGTGCGCTGATGGCCATAGCACAGATTGCTCAGGAAAAGGGCTTCGAGCAGCGCTGGCTCTCGGCCAGAGACGCTGAGGCCCTAAGAAACCTGATTCTTCTATCAGCGAGAAAAAGGCAGGATGATTGATACTGAATGTATCAAATGGCGGTAGCTGATTCGGATTCGAGGGTGCAAAATGCCGTTTAAGACAGTTGTGGGTTAATCTTTTCTTAGCTGCCTTATGTGCTTCATCATTTCGGTAAGCTCCTATTGGAGCGATGAAAGTATCCAAAACTCGAAATGATTGATGCGCATAGGATTAGTTGGTCTGAATATTCATAAAGAGATAAAGACAGAGGGGTTGACGTTTGGAGTGATTGAATCTATTATTGGCGGCAAAGGGATTTTGTTTTTGGAGCGGATAAAATGGCCAAAGCAGAAAAAAGCTGGGAGAAGCGGCTTGGCGGCGAGCCGGATGAGCTTACGGTTGATTTTGTAGAGTCACTGTCTGTCGATAAGCGTCTCTACAAATATGATATTGTCGGGTCAATTGCTCATTCGCAGATGCTGGCTGAGCAGAAGTTAATAAGCAAAGACGAATTCAAGCAAATCAAAGACGGGCTTATCGAGATATCGCAGGAAATAGCAGAAGGGCGGTTCAAATTCGATAAGACATACGAAGATATTCATATGGCAATCGAAGCTGCGCTGGTGGCAAAAATCGGCGAGGCGGGTAAGAAACTTCATACCGGCAGAAGCCGGAACGACCAGGTTGCTACGGATATTCGGCTTTGGATGCGGGATGAGATAGAGATTATCCAGGCCAGGATAACACAGCTACAAAAGGCATTTGTCAAATTGGCGGCCAAATATTCTGCTGATGTGATGCCGGGTTATACGCATTTTCAGCGTGCGCAGCCGATAACTATTGCGGTCTATCTTTTGAGTTTTGTAGAGCAGCTTGAGCGTGACTTTATTCGGTTTAAGAACTGCAGTAAGTTGGCTAATATCTCGCCATTGGGTAGTGGGGCGGTAGCGGGTTCAACGCTGCCGTTAGACAGAAAGAGTACGGCAAAGCAATTGGGCTTTAGTGACATCAGCTATAATGCTGTTGACGCGGTGGGCGACAGAGACTTTTGCGCGGAATTTATTTTCGATTGCGCGCTTATTGCGACACACTTGTCGCGCTTAGCTGAGGATTGGATAATTTATTCTTCCAGCGAGTTCGGCTTTGTGCGGATTGACGACAGCTATTGCACATCCTCGAGTATGATGCCGCAGAAGCGTAATCCGGATGTTCTCGAACTGATTCGCGCGAAAGCCGGCTCGGTTTATGGTGCATTGATGGCTATGCTAACGATTCTAAAAGGTCAGCCATCGGGCTATAACCGCGATTTGCAGGAGGACAAGGTCCACATTTTTGCTGCGAGCGACACGGTCAAAGCTTGTTTGGATATGGCGCGAGCGGTTGTCTTGCATACGAAATTCAATACGAAGAATATATCAGCCGGGCTGGAAGAAGGATTTTTGGATGCGACAGCTCTGGCAGAATATCTGGTTGGAAAGGGCGTTGCCTTCCGCGAGGCCCATGGTGTCGTGGGGAAGTTGGTTGTTTACTGTGAGCGGCAGGACAAAAAGTTAGCTGAACTTAGTTTGGACGAGTTCAAACAGTATTGTAGATTGGTCGAGACAGATGTGTATGAAAGTCTCGGCGCAGGGAACGTTGTAAACAAATATGTTACCGCAGGGTCGGCTGGATTTGGGCAGGCAAAAGAGCAAATTGCATATTGGAACAAACAATTGGCGCAGCGATGAGTGTGAATGAAGACGAAATAACCGAATGGTTTGCCCGCCGCAGTAAATTAGTAGGAGCAGATTTTCCCATCGGCATCGGTGATGATATGGCCCAAATTGAGTTGGGCGAGGACGCATCGGTTCTTGTCACCACGGACATGCTGCTCGATGGTGTGCATTTCAATCTTGGGAAAGCAACTTTAAGGCAGGTCGGATATAAAGCGATTGCTGTTAGCCTTAGCGATTGTGCGGCAATGGCCACTGTGCCGGTTGCTGCTGTTGTGAGCGTTGCGCTGCCGAAAGGTTTCGGCGAGGAAGAATTGAAGCAGCTTCATTCAGGAATTACTGTGGCGGCCGAGAAGTTTGGGTGTGCGCTTGTGGGCGGGGATATTACGAGATGGAATAATAAAGGGCCATTTGCAATAAGCGTGGCAATGCTTAGTAGAACAGGTGGCAATGAACCTATAAAGCGGTCGGGCGCCAAGGTCGGCGACGGAATCTGCGTGACAGGTTCGCTGGGCGGCACAGGAGCTGGAAAACATCTGGAGTTTGAGCCGAGAGTCAAAGAGGCGATAAAAATTGCTCAGGCGGTGACGGTAAATTCAATGATTGATATAAGCGATGGGCTGAGCAGCGACTTGAACCGCATCTGCCGAAGCAGCCGGGGTGGGGCGTTTGTGGATGCCGAGAAACTTCCAATATCAGAGGAAGCGGAGAACAG
>CAZQYB010000005.1:11775-37811 GCA_964597535.1 uncultured Pirellulales bacterium
TCGGGACGATTAAGGACAGCGGGAAGGTGCAGATAAGAATGCCGTATGGGAAAGTTGAAGATTTGCAGCCGGGGGGGATATGACCACCTGAGGTAAATGATTATTGATAAATGATTATTGATTATTGGTAGATGATTGCTGATTGTGGATTTGGATATTACATCGAAGTCGCCTGAGCAGACGATTGAAGTTGGGCGCAGGATGGGACAGCAGCTAAGAGGCGGGGAAATTGTTGCTGTTTGCGGTGCGTTGGGCAGCGGCAAAACGCATCTGATTAAAGGTATTGCAGAGGGTGCGGGTACGAAAGACAGCAAGGAAGTTAATAGTCCGACGTTCGTTATAGTGAAGGAATATGTGGGGCGATTTGATATTTATCATATAGATGCTTATCGTCTGGATTCCATTGGCGAGTTTGAAATGCTTGGCTTTGATGATTTTTGTTATCCGCAGTCGGTGGTTTTGATTGAGTGGGCCGATAAAATTGAATCGGCCCTGAAGTCCATAAACTACATTCGGGTGGAACTTTTTCACAGGGGAGAAACCAGGAGGCAGATACGTATCGAAGATGCGCCCGAATATATGGCGATAGCGGAGGGTTCATAGCAGAGGGGGGGCTGAGCTCGCAATGATAGGGGGGCAAGGGCAGCAAGCCACATCCTATATTCTCACATCTGTAAGTTTGGCAATACAACATTTATTTTTTATATTTTTCTTGGACACTCGTATAGACGGCTGTCTTTGACAGTCCAAAGTGTTTTTCGGACGTAGAGTTCGAAGTTTTATCGTCCGTCAAGTGTCTGATGGAAATTTTTGAAGTATTTAGAAGTGTTTTTTGAAGTTTCTTTATTATGGGAGGATTTGCAACTCAAAGAAAACTATCCGGTAAGTTAAGTCCTTTTCTGATTGGGACGATAGCTTGAACTGAGAAAGAATTGTTAAGTCAGACATAAGTACATTTTTCAAAAAGGGGTAAGAAAATGAAGGCAAAAAGTGGTTTTACATTAGTGGAAATTCTGATTGTGGTAGTCATCCTGGGTATCTTAGCAGCAATCGTGATTCCTCAGTTTAGCGAGGCAAGTACGGAGGCCAAGGAATCGAGACTGGTCAGTGACCTGCAAATGATGCGTGCGCAGATTGAGCTTTACAAGATTCAGCACAATGACAGGCTGCCGGGTGTGGAAACTGTTGCTGGTACATACGGTAGTCTTGGTGGTGCTTCGTTTGTGGCCTGTATGACAGGCTATAGCGATGTTAACGGCGATGCCCAATTAGCACCAGGTCCCGGTGTTTACGGGCCGTATATGCCAAAGATTCCGACGAATCCCTTCAACGACGATGATACGGTTACATTCAATGCTGCCACTCCGCCTCAGACTGCCGGCAACGATGCTGGTTGGAACCTTGACCCTGCCACAGGTAAGTTTCAGGCTGATGATACTCTGACATGCCGCGATGGCAGCGGCGACTATCATACGGATCTGTAAGGTCTGCGAGAATTTTTGGCCTTCAGGGCTGAGAAGAAAAGACACCAGTTGTTAAGGTGAAGGTAATAGACAAATGAGGCTGGCCGGGCTTGGCAGAGAGCCAGAGCCGGTCAGCCTTTTGAAAAACTGGGGGAGAGCATGACAGAAAAGACTCGTTTATCGTATGTTGAGGTTGTAATCATTACAATTGTATTAGGTGTGTTCGCGATGTCAATCGTTCCGAAGTTTTCCAAAGCGAGCACCGAATCAAAGGTAACCGAGCTGATTGACGGACTCGAGAAAATGCGGGTCCACCTTGATTTATATTATGTTCAGCACGATGAATCTTTTCCTCCTTGCGATTCGTTCGAGAGCTTTGAGGCTGCTATGACAAGAAAGGTGGGAAAGTACGGTCCGTATGTTAAGAAGATTCCTGTTAATCGTTTTAATAATCTTAACACGATTCGCTTTGACGGCGAGCCGGCGGGCTCCGGCAAAGCCGGTTGGAGATTTGATACCGGGAGCGGTTTATTCCAGGCCGACAATAATTCTGCGTATGCAGGTTTGTGAAAAGTTAATAGAGGGTTGTGTAATCAACCCCAAAGACGGCAAGCCGCCGGCGGTGTGGAAGTTGCAGGATGAATAAACGGGCTGACCGTGCTGAGGCAGTTGCCGATAGCAGGTTAGCCCTCTTTGATTGATTATTTGACTGCGAACTACGAACTATGAACTACGAACTACGAACTGACTATAAGGGGTTTTCCCTGGCTGAGGCGATGATAGCAACAGTGGTGCTGGGTGTTGCTGCGGCCGGGGTGCTATTGCCATTTGCAGGCGGCGCCAAGGTACGGGCTGAAGGGGAGCGCAGGACATTAGCTGTCAAGCTGGCAGGCGATTTGATGGAACGGTTCATCAATACTCCGTTCGAGGATATTGTAGCCGACGGGGGAGGATATGTCGACGAGCCGCAGGGGCAAATTAGAGATGTGAGCGGAGCGTTGTTCAGTGACAGTGACCCAGCGTATGCGAATTTCAGCAGAGGTGCAAACTATGGATATGATGCAAGCCAGCCGTTTTTCGTAATCGTCACGGTTTGGGTGAAGTATAACGGAAATGAAGTTGTAAGTTTAAGCCGACTGATTACTAAATGATGGTATTCAAAACCGCAAAACAAAGTCATAACGCTTTTACGCTGGTTGAGCTGCTGGTAGCTCTGGTTGTCACAAGCATAGTCTTGACCGCAGTGGCTACGCTTGCCTTTGCTTTGGGAACGGCAAATGATGCAACAAACGATACGAGCCACAAACAGGCGCAAGTCCGTTTCGCAACGCTTAGAATTTCGGAACTGATAAGACATTGCAGGCTAATATGTGCTACGACTGGCACTGATTTGGCTATCTGGCGTGCTGATGATAATGACGACGGACAACTCAACATCAATGAGCTGGTCTATATCGACGCTGGGCCAAACCGAAACTATATACGGCTCTACGAGTGTGACAGCGTATCCAATCCGGTGATTATGCTAAGCGATATAGACTCTGTCGGTACAAGCTGGTGGCTCGGATTTTATGACAGCGAAACTTATGTGGATTGGGTTCCTGAGTGCAGCAACGTGCAATTTCGATTTGATGAGCTGTTGCCGCCGCCACAAAGCAAATTTGTGAGTATTTCATTTAACCTTTCTGAAAATGAAGTTATTCGTCGGTATCAGATAAGCGCTGGACTTCGCGGCTGGGCAGGTAATCTGCTTAATGGCAGCGGGGAAATTGTCAATAGTGATGATGATTAGATATGAAACGGATTAAAAGAAGAAAACAAAAAGGGGCGGCACTGCTTATTGTCCTGTTTATTGTTATGGCAGTAACGATTCTGTCGCTGGGCTTTTTGTCACGAAGCGATGTTGAGCTGGCCTGCGGTGAGAATATGATACTTCGCGCGCAGATGGATTATTTGGCTGAATCGGGACTGGAGCATGCGAAGGGGCTTATCCTCAATCCGCAGGATGTTAGTTCAGAGTATTGGCAGGGGGGTGTGAGCCAGCAGTTATACAGCGGCGATGATTATTATGACGTTAATGTTATGCGACACGACCCCTGCGATGGGCCGACATATAGATGCGATTATGAGATTACGTGTAAGGCCTATAAAAATAGGAATGGAGAAGAGATTGGCAGAAGTGCTCTTAGGGCCGAGTTGCGGCTTGACCCGTGCATAGCATTGTGGATAGGCAAAGATATGACAGTTTCCGGTGCTATGACAGTAAATGGAGATTTGTATTGTAGCGGCACATTAACAAACGGCGGCGTAATCAACGGTGATGTCTTCGCAAGTGGTTTGAGCGGCAGCATTGTTGGGCAGTATAAAGCGATTGGAGATTTATCTCTGGAGCGGCCTCGTGTTACCGTTGCAGACTTTACTTCACATTATAACGTGGAGACCATAAGCACCGGCAGTCTTGATGGTGAGACACTTGGTTCGTGCAATCCTGTGCGAGTATGTTACCGCAACGGCGATTTGGTGCTGGCCGGCAATGTACAAATCGAAGGAATGCTTGTGGTTGATGGAAATTTAATAATACGTGGGGATGGAAATGTTATCACAGCAGCGAAAAACCTGCCGGCACTTTTGGTAACCGGGGATGTAATAATAGAAGATGGCGGCGGGTTGAATGTAGATGGACTTATCGTTGTTGATGGGGATGTATGGATAAGTGCCGATTCTAATAACATTGGCGTGCTCGGTGGGTTATTTGTCGCGGGCAGCATTGCCCAGACAACAGCGGACTCATCCGGCAACAACAATGGGGTACTATACGGTGGCCCTGTCTGGCATCCTTCCGGCGGCAAGGCAGGCGGTGCGCTCGAGTTTAACGGAGTTAGTGATTATGTTGCGGTCGCAAATTCGTCGAGTTTGCAACTTACCAGCGCGTTAACAATTGCCGCATGGATTAAAGGTGATGCCTGGGGCGCTGGCTCTGACGTGGACACGATTGCCCGCAAGGGAGAGGCGTCCCCGATTAACTATCAGTTGGCCATTGCAGATAGGCAGGTTAGTTTAATGTTGGATGACATAGATAGTGATGGTGGTTTCCGTGGCAACACGCTTCTTAATACCGGGCAGTGGTATCATGTTGCCGCTACGTGGGATGGTTCGACTGTCAAAATCTACGTGGACGGTGTTCTTGATAAAGACCCGCCTGCGTTACGAGGGGGAACCGTAGGTACCGACACGCGCCCCCTTTACATCGGCGGTAGAGCCGGAGCGGATTTATTCGACGGCGTCATCGACGATGTCCACATCTATAACCGTGCACTGGACGTGAACGATATTTACCCAACGCCAAGCGAAGTCGGATTGGTAGGGCACTGGAAGCTGGACGAGGAAGGCACCAGTGACATTAGCATAACCGCTGCGCCGTCAAGAGCAGCGATTATGGTCTGGTCCGAAGCAGGCGTTACCGAGAAGTGGGGACAGGCTGCCGGGGCGTTTTTTAGAAGTATCGAAAGAAAATAAAGCCGGCTTATAAGGCCTGGTGAGAGGTCTTAGAGAAGAGACGCTTATCGGCCTTTATCCGCAATAAAAAAGAAAAATCTGAAGTAGTTTAACCACACCAATTGTATCCCGGCCTCCGCAAAACATCGAGATAGTTTGATTGTTATTATCACATTATTTTGACGATTGTACTGATTTTGTTGACCTTAACTGTAGAAGGGTGGGGAGATGACACTTATACGGCTTTTGGTGTGTTCCGGAAATGCAGGGAGGACGATAAAACCGGACGGTATGGGCCGGCTTGAATAGGTCTGAGATATAAATGTTGGAGCGGCTGGTTTTTGCCGGCTCACCGGCTGGTAAAGATGCACACAAAAGAGGCCGAAAAAATAACGCATGCAGGGAATCGCAATGTACCAAAACAAAGAAATAAGGACTGTGAGAGTGCGGAATACAAGCAGTGGTTTTACTATGGTAGAGATTATCATCGTCGTTGTAATAATCTCCATAGCGGCGATGATGGTGATACCGATGATGAGTTCGGCGGCCGGCATGCAGATTCGGTCTGCGGCGAATATGATTGCAGCAGACGTAGAGTACGCCAAAAGTATGGCAATCAGCAGGGGACAGAATTTTTCAGTGGTGTTTGATAAAGCAGCAGACAGTTACAGGATAGAGAATCAGGATGGTGCCATAATATCACATCCCGTGAAGAAGGGTTTTGATTATGTTATAGATTTTCGCAAGGACAGCAGACTGAATAAAGTTGATATTACTGATGTTGATTTTAATTCGACCAACGAGATTAAATTTGATTGTCTGGGAAGTCCCGACAATGGAGGCAACATTACTCTGCAGGCAGGTGGAATGAGTATAAAGGTTACTGTGGAGCCGGTTACGGGGTTTATATCGATTGAGGACTGACGGGGAAAAAGTAAATGATAAATTGGAAATTAAAAACCCGAAGTCAACCGCCGATAGGATTAGACATAGGTCATAGTTCTATCAAGATGATTCAGTTGGCAATCAATGAGGGGCATATAAGTATTCTTGCGGCGGATAAAGTTCGCATTGATTCTCATATAAACGGTGATGAGAACGAGAGAAGAAGCTTTGTTGTTTCGGCGATAAAGCAAATGCTGGCACAAGGTAACTTTCGCGGCAGAAATGTTGTTTCGTGTTTGCCCAACGAGAATTTGAAAATAACGAGTCTGCGATTGGCAGAGACGAACAGTGAAGAAGTCGAACGGGCTTTGAGGAAAGAAGTCGTCCAGCGTTTTGGACTGGACCCTGACAGGGACGCAGTTGATTATTTGGTTGCCGGAGATGTTCGTCAGGGTGATGAAATTAAGAATGAGTTAATACTGTTCGCAGCAGATGATGAATCGATAAAAAGGCACATTGAATTGCTTGAAGAGGCCGGGCTCAGGCCGGTAGGTATAGATACGATTCCATGTGCGTTGTTCAGGAGCTTTGAGAGGTCGCTTCAGCGTCAGGAAGATAAAGAGCGTACAGCCGTTTTTGTGGATGTTGGAGGGCGGTTTACTACGGTGGTGTTCGGTCGTGGCCGAGACGTTAGTTTCGTCAAGCAGATACCAATTGGCGGGGAGAACTTTAATCAGGAAATCGCAGCAAAATTGGGAGTGAGCATCAGCGAAGCAGAAATGCTGCGAGGCAAGCTGAGGGCAGAAAGGAGTGCATCTGCCGGTCCCGGCGCACCGGCGTGGGCCTCCGGTCAAAGCTCGATGGGGCAAGATAGTCTCGGGGACGCCAAAAGTGGAAAAGAGTCTTTGGCGGCCCTTGATGTATCAACGCGACAGGTGGTTGTTGATGCGGTCGGTGCAGTTGCTGAAAAGCTGGCAAGAGAGATATCTCTGTGCTTTAGGTATTATACGGTGACATTTAGGGGCAAGCGGGTCGAGCGGGCGGTCTTTAGCGGAGGGGAGGCATACGAAAAGATTTTACTTAATGTTTTGAGGCGACAATTGGCGGTTGAGATTGAGGTGGCCCAGCCGTTAAGGGGCTTCGATATAATGAATGTAAGTTTTGATGGTGACAAACGAGGTTTCCTTTGTGAGTGGGCGGTAGCTGTGGGCCTTAGCCTTAAAAGTCGCAGCAGAACCAACGGCGGGGCTGATAATTATGAAAGAAATTGATTTTCTTCCAGAATGGTATAAGAGCGGCAGGCGACGGCAGGTTAGTTGTCGTACGCAATATGTCGCCTTGGCCGGTATATTTGTGGTAATGGTGGTGTGGAATTTCATTGCAGCCCATTCGATTACAAAAGCCCAGGCCGCAATTACTCTGATGGCACCGAAGCAGGCGGAAGCAGCCAATGTGTCACGAGAATTTGCCGGCATTAAGAACCAGATAATGCAGTTGCAGAAAAAAGCAAATATTTTGGAAGAAATTGATTCCAGAATCGATGTCCCAAATGTACTGGCTGAGATGAGCTTTTTGATTGATGGCAAGATAGTATTGAGCAAAGTGGATTTCAAGGCCGAAAGATTTGTGGACAAGCAAGGGAGTAAAACGTCCGTGTACGGTGGTTCTGCTGTTAGAGTAGCTGGTGGTAGTTTTGGTGGTAAGAAAGTGTCGCCACTTGGTGACGTCAGATTTAAGGTGGTGATAAACGGTGTTGCATCAGAGGCAAGCGACGTGGCAGAGTTGATATGTAAGCTGGAAGATTCGCCGTATTTTTGTCTTGTTTATCCCTCTTTTTCTCGAAACAGAAAAATAAAAGGGCTGAAAGGTCCTGTAAGCGAAGATTTCGAAGTGACTGAGTTTGAGATAGGTTGCTATCTGGCGAACTATAATGAATCGACTATTGGTGGTTGATTATTGATTGTGCAGGTTTAACTGATGCTTTTTCGAGAAAGACAGCAAATAATAATCTGTGTTGCGGCTGGAACAATAGTGATTGGATTTGTGCTGTTTCGGTATCTGCCTTTGCAGAAAAGAATAGAGGCCGTCGAGCAGAGCAGAGCTGCCCGGAGACTCGTTATAAGTAAATCCTCATCCGAGAGCGCACAACTGCCCGCACTCAGGGAGCACTTACTGAAGCTGGAAAGGATGGTTGGAAACTACGAGACAAATGTACCCGGCCGGAGAGACCTTGGAATGTTTTTGCATAGAATCGCCGATTTAATGAGCAAGCATAATCTCACAGACCAGCTCGTTCAGCCGGGGAAAGAAATAGAGACGAAGGGAGTGCATTGTATACCCATAAGTATGCAGTGTAGAGGAAGATTGAAGCAGGTATTCGAATTTTTCGGTTCGCTGCAGGTATTAGATAGGTCGCTTCGGATTGAGCAGGTAAAACTCGAAAATGACAGCGATTTTAGCGGCGAAGTGGGTATGCAGGCGGAGACGATTGTTTATTACCGGTCAGAGGCCGGGCAGGGATAGTGAGAGAGTAAAAAGGCAAAATTAAAGTGAAGCAAAACATTAGAAATAATAGCAGCGGGCCTAATAGACTGATGAGCCAATTGGCTGCGGAGAAGAAAAAGACTGTTATGGCATTGTGTTTGATTGCTGTAATGGTCTTTATGTGGGTCAGAGTGTTTGGCCGCAAAACCCCACGGAGCGCTGAGGCGGCACCGATAGCTGGAGAGGCGAACCTTGGGGCACCGGCGGTAAATTCGGAATTAAAAATATCTTTTGTAGAGTTGCCGAAGGTCACAGGCCGTAATGATGTACTTAGCGGAGACTTTTTTGCTGCAGGCGGCTGGCGGGAATTCGTTGGAGACGGAGAAGTGAATGTCGGTTCAAGAGATGGTAGTGAAGAATCGCTCAGCGGGATTGAAGGGAAATTGAAGCTGGAAGCGATAGGGTTAGGCGAAAATCCCCAGGCTTTTATAAATGACAAGCTGCTATCAGTGGGGGGTAAATTGCTCGTCAGAGACGGAGTAAATATGCGTGAATGTGAAGTAGTCAGCATTGGGGAAAGTACGGTGGTTATAAGATGTGGAGAATCAGAAATACAGTTGAAACTTACGCATGAGAATGAAAGAGCAAATTGAAGCTTTGGTCAGCGTCTTGCTCTGCAGTGTATGGCAAGGCGAATATTAAAGAAGCAGGAGTAAAACTATGTATTACGATAAAAATTCGAATAGCAGAATCAAGGCCGGGAAAAACCTGTTTTTATGGAGCTTTGTACTGGTCTTGATGGTCGCAAGTGCAGTTGGTAATGCAGAAGGGGGTTTAACCGGAGTGGGTATCGGCACCGCGGTAGTTAATGTAAGCGGCGGCGGGGCAGGTGCTTCCAGAGGCAAGCTGATTCAATTTAAATGCAGCGAAGAGAAAGATTTTGGTATACGGGACGCCCTGGCAATGCTCGGGAGTATGTGTCAAAAGAACATCGTTCCTACGCCGGACGTAGATGGGCAATTGGCGTTCAGGCGCCTTTCTAATGTGACCTTCGAGGAAGCTATGGACGCGATTTTAGGCGGAAAGTTTGAATACGAGCAAAAGGGCAACTTAGTCGAGGTGTACCCTAAGGGGGATAAAGGCAGGATGAAATACGAGGTCTTTGCGCTCCACTACATCAGCGCTGCTGAGGCGAGCAAACTAATTACTCCAATTCTCAGCAGGGACGGTACAATTGGAACCACGAGTGCAGCGGAGACAGGCGTACCTACCGGCGAGTCTATCAGTGTACAAACCGGAGGCGGCGATACTATGTCGCTCAGAGATACCATCGTGGTCTATGACTATGCCGAAAACATCAAAAAGGCAAAGGAGCTAATAACCACTATTGACGTTAGGCCGAAACAGGTTCTCGTCGAGGCGACTATTCTCAGCGCCACCTTGACCGAAGATACGCAATTCGGTATCGACTGGCAGACTCTCAAGGGCAGCGTTGTGAGCGGCTTAACCAGTATCTCAGCAGGAGCTCCGGACTACTTTGCGTCCGATGGCATGGAGTTAGGAGGCGCACAAGAGGTATCTGGAGGTTTGACTGTTGGTCTTGCACTTGGCGATGTAGGGGCATTTATCCGAGCGGTGGAACAGGTTACTGATATAACCATCTTGGCCAATCCGAAGATATTGGCAGTCAATAAGCAGCTCGGCCAGGTTTATATAGGTGATAAGATCGGTTACGTGTCTCAAACCACGGTTTCCGAGGGTGGTGCTGCAACTGAGGAAGTTAGCTTTCTCGATACTGGCACGAAGCTTTCGTTCAGGCCGTATATCAGTGCCGATGGCTATATCCGGATGGACATTCACGCCAAGAACAGTTCAGACAAATCAACGACCCCACCTTCTGAAACTACAACAGAGTTGGTTACCAACATAATGGTCAAAGACGGGCAGACCATTGTTATTGGCGGATTGTTCCAGGATAGGGTTGAAACCAGAAAGAGCCAAATTCCTATTCTTGGTGATTTGCCAGTTGTGGGAGGCGTTTTTAGAGGTACTGCGGATAATTATATTCGTAAAGAAGTAATGGTTTTGCTTACGCCTCACATTATAGAGGAGCCGAGCGAGACCAAAGGAGCAGCCAGAGCAGCCGATATCCGCCGTAAGAGAATTGGTGCAAAGGATGAACTGCAGTGGATAGGCAGGGCAAGACTTGCGGAAGACCGGTATGCGAGTGCTGCACAATACTACCTTGAGGGTGATAACAAATCTGCGAACAAAGAGCTGGATATCGCGCTTACGCTTCGTCCGACATATCTGGAAGCGATACGGTTGAAGGAAAGAATTATCGGCGAAACAGACCCTGAGGCGGCAGCAAAGATGGAAAGGAAGGTAATAGAAACTGTTGAGCAGGAAGATTTGGATAAGTGGCTGAGATTATAAGCTGCTTATATTGCAATGGAGTTGTTGGTTTGAAACTTAGAAGAAACTTATATTTGGTCCCTTTGGTCCCGATGACGTTAGTCGCAACAGGGATTGTGGCAGGTGGTTTGCTTTTAGGCGGCCTCGCCGGGCGTGCGAATTCTGGCATCGGAGTAGATTCTCGTTTTGCCGGTTATGTGCAAAATTGGACAGTCGTTCTGTGGGTGTGTTGTGTCGTTGGGGTTGTGGGCGTGATTTGGCTTATCTGGTATTGTCTAAAGCTGACCGGTGGAATCACGTCCATAACCAGGCGGCTCGACGACAACAATCTAATGGATTCCTGCTTCGGCGGGAATGCCAAAAAGAAACGAGGCGGTAATCCGGTAATAAACGAATTGAGCAGGGCTCTCAGTGAACGGCTTGATAGTTACGCTAATCGTAACATCGTGCTCGAGAGACAAATCAAGGATTTGCAAATCCAGATTCAACTTTCACAAAGACAAAAAAGGAATACCGAAGCGATTATATACAGCATTCGCGATGCCGTTATTGTTATTGATGAGTTTGATAAATTACTGATGGCGAACGAGGCGGCTGGAAAGCTCTTCGATTTTGATTTTAGAAACTCGCAGCACAGACCCGTTGGCGAATTGATAGACACAGCCAATAATGAATTTGTAGATTTTCTGCATCAAAGCAGACAAGGGAAGATACGGCATACAAAACGCGAAATTGATTTTTCAAAAGACGACGGCCCAAAAACTTTCGATTGCATTGTTTCCTGTGTTTACGATGAAAGTGAGCGGGTTTGCGGTGTCGTGGCGGTGCTGCACGATATTACACGCGAGAAAGAAATATCACAAATGAAAAATGATTTTGTAAGCCATGTTTCACATGAATTAAAAACTCCTCTTGCTTCCATCACCGCCTATTCGGAAATGCTCTCTGAAGGTGAGGCCGAAGATGAACAGACGAGAGAAGAGTTTTATTCGGTTATTCAAAGTCAGGCGAAGAGATTGAATCGGCTCATTGAAGATATCCTCAATGTCTCGCGAATCGAATCGGGGTTGATAAAAGTGGATAAGAAGCCGGTCAGTCTGGCAATATTGATAGAAGAACAACTGCAGATGATAAAAGGTTACGCAGAAGAAAAAGATATTGAGATTATAAGCCAAAAGCCGATTGTTTTCGACCAGGTATATGTGGACAAGGATATGATTTCGCAGGTTATTGTCAATCTGCTGAGTAATGCCGTTAAATATACTCCCGCCCGGGGTTCGGTGAAAATTGAATCCGAGGTTGACGAAATCGCAGGTATGGCACGCGTTAGCGTAACTGATACAGGAGTTGGAATTCCTGAAGATGAGCTCGAACATATATTTGATAAGTTTTACAGGGTCGGTGCAAATAAAAATTGCGCGAAGGGGACGGGCTTGGGACTTAACCTTGTTAAACAGATAGTTGAAAAAGTCCACGATGGCCGGGTTTTTGTTACCAGTGAGCCTGGCGTCGGCAGTACGTTTGTCTTTGAGCTGCCTTTGGCAACAACGGAGACAGCTGAAGCAGTTAAAAATAGTGGATGGTAGCAGCAGGTGGCGGACCGGGAAAATCATACGCCAAACGCTAAACTTTTGTGGAGGAAAGATAATGGCAGGAAAGAAAGTTTTGGTTGTGGACGACGAGATACATATCGTTCATGTTGTGGCGATAAAACTTCGTAATAATGGTTTCGAGATTGTAACAGCAGCGAACGGCGCCGAGGCCTTTGAGTTGGTGTCCAGCGAGAAGCCGGACATCATTGTTACGGATTTTCAGATGCCCGTTATGACAGGACTGGAACTTGTGGAGAAAATTCGACAGGACGAAGCCACAAAAGATATTCCGGTAATTTTGTTGACAGCCAGAAATTTTGCTATTGAAGATAAACAGAAGGAAGATTTACAAATCTCGGACTGTCTTAGTAAGCCATTCAGTCCCAAGGAATTGTTAAGGAGCATCCAGGATATTCTGCATCATAAAGCGGTCGTGCAAGCAAATCGATGAGGTATTTTTTGATTTGAAAAAGCTATGTTGGATACAATTGCAGAAAATTTAAGCTCATCACAACTGCGTGAGTTGAAGAAGTTTGGCGACAGGGTAAATAAATTCGGCGCCAACTTTGCAGCTTGTGATGGAAACGGTGAACTTATCTTGTTGTGTGATGGCGGCCAGTTCGGAAGCAGCCGTGAGCAGTTAGCGGAATATGGCCGAATAGCTTTAAAGCAAATCGCCGCCCAGACTACCCCCGGCGCAGAAGATAATCTTTGCAGATTTCAAGATGCCAATCTGGTTTTGTCTGCAGTTTTAAGGTCTGGTTCCGGCACGGCGGAATTTGTTGCCTTAATTGACGTGGGTAAGTGCTCAGCAACTGATAATGTTCAGTTGAGAGAATTCTGCTCTGAGCAAAATATAGATTATCAGCGTCTCGTGGATGTATTGAATGGGTCGGTTCGAGGAAGCGGTGAGTACTTGAGTCAGATGCTTGCGTCTTTTGCTGACAATTTCCAGACGAAGCAGGAAGCCGAGGAACAAGTTGAAATGGTCAGTGCCGAGCTGGCTCAAACATACGAAGAACTGGTGCTGCTTCACAAGCTCAGCACAAATATGAAGGTTACCGAGTCAGACGCCAACTATCTTCAGATGGCTTGTGACAGTTTGACCGACATTATCAACGTTGAGGGCATCGCGGTTCTGCTTGAAAAGACTATTGATGATGAAAAGCACCTGGTTTTGGCTGCAGGCTCAGGGCTCATAGATATAGATGAGCAAATGGCAGCTATTTTGCAGAGTCGGTTGGCGGAGGAAATAAACAGCGGCAGGGAGGCACTGCTGGACAGCGAAGTCGATTCACCGTTTAAATATGATTGGCCCGGCAACATAGCAAGTATTATTGCAGTGCCTTTGCACGGCAATGACAGAATGGGGCCTCATTTAGCGCACGGAGCTCAAAATGATAGCTCTATTGCGGGGTTGATGGTTGCGATAAACAGGATCGACAAGCAGGATTTCGACAGCACCGATGTAAAACTGTTTAACTCAGTGGCCAGCGGGTGTGCTGTGTTTATCGAGAATGGCCGGCTCTTCAGGGACCTTAAGGAATTATTTATAGGTTCGTTAAAAGCATTGACAAGCAGTATTGATGCAAAAGACCCATACACCCGAGGCCATTCTGAAAGGGTTGCATTTATATCACGATGGATTGCGGAGAGGCTCACCGAGAAAGAACCATTGGAAGAAGAGCAAATACACAGAGTTTATCTGGCTGGTTTGCTACATGATATAGGAAAAGTTGGCATAGATGAGGCGATATTACGCAAGAAGGGCAGATTAACTCAGCAGGAACTCAACCATATAAGGGCGCATCCATCAATAGGAGCGGGTATTTTAGGTGAAATAAAGCAGATGCGTGATATCGTGCCGGGCGTATTGTGTCACCACGAGCGAGTCGATGGCAAGGGTTATCCCAACGGTTTAATAGGCGAACAGATACCGCGTATAGGCAAGATTGTCGGACTGGCGGATAGCTTTGATGCAATGACATCAAAGCGAACTTACAGAGATGCACTGAGTGTAGAACAAGCCCTCGCAGAGATAAAGGATGGATTGGGTACGCAGTTTGACGAGGAAATCGGCAGCGTATTTATTAACAGCGACGTGTATAAACTCTGGGACATTATGCAGGATGGTTTTACTGAAATTTATGGAAGCCGCAGTTTCCTTGAATATGGCACTGTTGCTGTGGGGACGCTAATCAGATGAGGATAAAAACACAGGATTATAACGATGTTACGGTTGTTGAGTTGCAGGGCGAGTTTGACAGTGTTTCTACCGAACTGTTTCAAAATGCAATCACCGATATAATCGCAAAACGGAGCGCCGGTATAGTGCTTGATATGAGTGGCGTAGGATTTGTTGATGGTCAGGGATTGGAACGATTGTTGTGGTCGCGAGACTACTGCAACGAAAACAAATGTGAGCTTAAATTAGCAGGCCTTGATGAGAACATCGTGAAAATTTTGGAGATTACTCGACTTGAGAATGAATTTGACCGCTATGTAGAACTTGCCGAGGCGGTAAAGAGTTTTGCATAGGGAGCAGGACGCTGGTTTTAGGGGAAAGTAAGACTATGAGTCAAGTAGCAGTGGAAAACAAAGTGCAGCTTGGTCAACTGCTTCTGGCACGCGGTATTGTTACGGAAGAGCAAATTGAAAAGGCTCTTACCGAGCAGAAAGAGAAGGGCCATCGCAAGCTGCTTGGCGAGCTTCTTGTCGAGATGAATTATTGCACGGAGAACCAGATAGCCTCAGCCCTGGCCGAGGCCTATGACGTCCCTTATGCCCAGGTTAGTCCTAAAATATGCGATGTGAAGGCACTTGAGATTTTGCCGAGGGAATTTCTTGAAGAACATGTTATTCTGCCGCTCTTCAAGGTCTATGATATGCTTACGGTGGCCGTGAGTGAGCCGACAAACGTATTTTTGATGGATGAAATAGAGCGCATAAGCGGCTGCAAGGTTCAGGTTGTTTGTGCCACGACCAAAGATATCAGGGCCACATTGCAGATATATTTGCCGGAAGCTAACGTTTTTGTCATTGATGATATTATTGATGAGGAAGGACTCGACGATTTTACACTAATAGAAACTATCACCGAGGACATTGGTAATATTGAGGAGGTGGCAGGCCAATCTCCGGTTGTTAAACTTGTTAATTACCTGCTTTACAACGCTGTGCGAGAAAACGCCAGCGACATTCACGTTGAGCCGGATGACAAGAAACTGCGGGTTCGATACAGGGTTGACGGTAAGCTGTACGAAAAGATGCGTCCTCCTCATCAGATGTATTCTGCGATTGTTTCGCGTATCAAGATTATGGCTGAGCTGGATATTGCTCAGCGGCGTCTGCCGCAGGACGGCGGTATTCATGTCTTAATGGAAGGCAGGCCGATTGATTTGCGTGTGTCGGTTATGCCGGGCAACTTCGGTGAAAAGGTCGTTATCAGAATTATCGACCCACACAAGGTCCTTTTCAACCTTGAGTCGCTTGGATTTACCTACGAGAACCTGCAGCAGTTCAGGCAGGTAATTCAATCTCCAAATGGCGTAGTTTTAGTAACAGGCCCGACTGGTTCGGGGAAAAACACCACACTTTACGCCGCCCTCGCTGAATTAAATAGTAAGGAAGTTAACATTTGTACTGTTGAAGACCCGGTAGAGTGCAATATGGCTGGTATAAATCAGTTCCAGGTCAATGAGGCGGCAGGCTTTCAGTTCTCTACGGCGTTAAGGAGTTTGTTAAGACAGGACCCGGATATCGTAATGGTTGGTGAGATTCGCGATGAAGCTACGGCAAATATTGCTGTACAGGCAGCACTGACGGGGCATTTGGTTCTCTCAACTTTACATACGAACGATGCACCCGGCGCTGTGACGCGATTGCTGGATCTCAATGTTGCTCCTTATCTTATAAGCGCTTCGTTGAAAGCGGTTTTAGCCCAGCGACTCGTCCGCAAGATATGCCCAAACTGTAAGACAGAGTACGAACCACCTGCCAGTATTAGAAAAGCTGTTGAGAATTTAAATGGTGGGATTCGGGAATTTTACCGTGGTTTGGGGTGTGGAAAATGCCGGAACACCGGCTATGCGGGACGAATTGCTGTTCATGAACTATTTGTGCCGGATGAGAAAATTATGGAAATGATTAGTGACCAGGCCAGCTTAAAAAAATTGAGAGATAAAGCCCGGCAAAACGGAATGGTACCTCTCCAGTTGGACGGCATAGAGAAGGTAAAGGCAGGAATTATATCCATCGAGGAAGTGCTAAGAACGGCACAAACAACGGACAGTGAGGGTGGTCATTGACAATCTTATAATATTACGACTCGCTTAAGAATTGGAAAAACTGATAAATGGCTGCGTTAGCAACAAAAACTACAGAAGGATTTGATTTTGCAAAGGAGCCGACCCCCGCCCTTGTCTTCAACAAGAAGACATGGGGGCGTCGTATGGCAAAAGTAAAGCGGTCCGAGCTGATTTTGTTTACAACACAGCTTTCGGTGATGCTCGATAGCGGGGTCGTGCTTAGCGATGCTCTTGATGCTATTGCCGAGCAGAGTGAACAGAGCACATTCAGAATGATAATTGCGGATGTGGCCGAGACGGTCAAGAGTGGTGAGAATTTCTCGACAGCACTGGTTGCGTACCCAAAGACTTTCAATTCGATGTTTATCAGTATGGTCAAGGCCTCGGAGGCCTCCGGCGAAATGGTGGAAATGCTCAAGGTCCTTAGCAGCTACCTGGACTTCGAATCCGAGACCCGCAAACGCATCAAAGGGGCACTTACTTATCCCTTTATAATGGCACTAATGGCCGTGGCGGCGACGGGAACGCTGATGTTCTTTGTTTTGCCGAGATTTATGAAGATTTATGAAACCAGAGGCGCTGCCCTTCCCAAAATTACCCAAATACTGGTTGGCTTCAGCAAGACGTTGGGCAATTTCAAGATAATGACGGTTATCGTGACAGTGGTGATATTGGCGTCGATGGCATTATATTATTGGGCCGGGACCGTAGCGGGCCGGCGGACAATAGATTTTGTGAAAATCCGCACACCTGTATTGGGCACAATGTTTATCGATACGGTAGTAACTCGCAGTATGCGCATTATGGCGACAATGGTCAATACGGGTGTCAGCCTGCTGGATGCGATAAAAGTCGTTCAAAGCTCGTGTGAGAATTATTATTTCCAGCGGCTTTGGGCAGCAACGGACGAAAAAATTCGCGATGGTTATCAGTTGTCAGAATCGATACTGATTTCGCCGGGCGGTGACTTAATTGCGCCCGGAATTATCCAAATGCTTCGAGCAGGCGAAAAGAGCGGCAAACTTGCTAAGGTCTGTGATAAGATATCCGTATTTTACGAAAAAAAGCTCGAAGGTTCAATTAAGAATGTTATGGCTCTCATAGAGCCGTTAATGATTACCATCCTGGGCGCTATTATTGGAACTATTACGATAGCGCTGCTATTGCCGGTATTCAGGATATCCAGTGTAATCGCACACTAACATTCCGGCGATTTGATGTCGCTGTAATATTTTCAATATCAAATCTATGTCGAAGCAAGGCATCATCTCAACTTCTTAGCTGCTGCTTCGATATGCGCCGGCCCAGTCCCGCAGCAGCCGCCGATAATACTTATACCGGCAGAATGAATCTTTTCCACTGCCGCCGCAAAATCTTCCGGTGATACCTTATAAACTGCTTGTCCTTCAAGCAATTCCGGCAGTCCTGCATTTGGCTCAGCCAAAAGTATTATATCCTGTTCTGAAGCTTCTGTTGCGGAAGCATATTTAACCGCTAATCTTACGTAGTTCTCAAGTGTTAGCCTGCCACAATTAAATCCTACTGCGTCAACCCCAAGTGAGAGCAGCTTTGAAACCGCAGTCTCGACATTAACGCCCATCATCGTTCTAAAATCGTCACCGCTGCTATCAAAGGCCATCGAGGCAAATACCGGCAGTTCGCAAACTGATTTTACCGCTTCAATTGCGATTGTTATTTCGTCGAGAGCCGTCATCGTTTCAATTATAAATCCGTCAACGCCGCCGGCTAAAAGTGCTTTTGCCTGCTCATCAAAAGCATTTTTTAATTCGTCCGGCTTTAAGGTCCCCACCGGCTGCAAAAAATCCCCGCTTGGCCCAATATCACCCAGCACATATTTTTCTCCATGTCCCGCTTTGCGAGCTATTTGGGCACCTGCGGTATTTATCTTGACAGCTTCTTCGCTCAAACCATGTCGGGCCAAGGCATATCTATTGGCCCCGAATGTATTGGTGAGAACCGCATCGCTGCCCGCTTCAAGGTAGTCTTTATGAATACGGGCAATGATGTTGGGAGAGTCAATATTCAGATAATCGTTGCACTTGCCGACTTCAATCCCGTGGGCAATTAGCTGCGTTCCCATCGCACCATCGAGCAAAAACAACCCCTTCTTTATTCTCTGTCTTAGACTTGTCCTACTCATAAGCAATCTCTCTTCTTTTTGATTTACCGCGGCTCTTCGATGAAATTACCGTCAATTATCCTGTAAATGTGCTTAAACCCTTTTGGCTTGCGGCGTCTGAAATAAATATCCTGTTTTTTTTCGTCAAAGGCATACGGCTTTACTGACTTGAGCCTGATATCAAGAGAATCTTTTCGGTCCTCGTGGCTGTGCGTGGTGATGTTTATGGCACGCGGGACAAAACACCCTTCGGATACTTTTTTATAATTGTATAGTTCTGTAACAGCTACTATTTGCTCGTCCTCGTTGAAATACTCGATTTTTGAGACTTGGTAAGAACAATTGTATATATAGACTTTTTTGATTACACCACCTTGATTGTTTCTTTGGGTAAGTATATCAAAAGGCCCTTTGTTGGATAATGACCAAGCTTCGTCGCCTTCAACTGCCACAACTCCGAGGGCCTCAAGGACGGTTTTCGGATTAATCAGAAGATTCTCAGATAAGCCCTGCTCAGACCATAGGCCCCAGTGGTAGGTGCTTATCTCTTTTGGTTTTAGTGCCAGCCAGAACTCGTGTTCGTTCGAGCCGAGAACAATCCCTCTGGGGTTTAAAAAGAGGTCCCCGTGCAGACGGATTTGGGCTGGCGGGTTTAGCCAAAGTGTAACTGGAAAGCTTTCCTTATACTTCTTATCTTCGGCATAGAACCGCGCATTGCATCGGCCGATGGCTTTGAGCGGCAGTACCTTCTCCGAATTTGACCTTAACGAACCAAATGATTGCGCCAACGTTTGTTTACCCGCGCAAATATGCGTTGGCTGTCTTAGCTCAGGTGCACAGCCGGTGACAAGTAGTATTACTGCGGCAAAATGAAAGAACAACCAGTACTTTTGCAACTTATGGGTCACCTTTATAGTTCCACCTGCAAAATCTGGCTTAGCTGCGACGAGAGTTGCTCGATTTGCTCCTCATTGAGGTTCGGATTAATCAGTTCGACGAATTGCTTATCGCTTCCGACTATTCTCAAGCGCCAGATTTCCTTATCATCTTCGATTTTGGACGAATCGTATTTCAGGCGTCTTTTCCGCATCAGAATCAACGCCAGAACAAATCTAAAGTTTATTTTTTCCTGCTCGGTTTCTCCCGCCAGCCGGTCAAAAAAGGCCATCAGCATCTCATCATCGACGAATATCTGCTTTTTCTGGTCTGGGTGCGGCAGTTTGGTTTTCCAGTAACAGAACACGTCAGGATTTTTGTCTTGCCAGTATTCATCACAAAAATCCCGGCGCTGCAGTCCCTGGTCGGTTTCTACCAGGGCCGCGAAGTATTCTTCTCCGTATTCGATTTTCCTGCCAGTCCCGTAGCACTGCCCCAAGGGCTTTTCAATTTCCCATTCATCCATCGTTTGTTGTCTCTATTTACCAGTTCTCGTTAAACCGTGGCATACGCAGCACATCGTTTTCTTTGACCAGCCCGATTTCCTGCGCCATTCGGTACAACGGCCTTACGGTTTCCAATGCCTGATGGGCGGCGATGATATCGGCACGCGGTTCACTGCTGTCTGGTTCGCGCTTCAGCAGAGTTTCTATCAGCCGTTTCGGGCGTGGGAACACCACTACCTTAATCGTGGCATCCGGCTTCAAACCAGCTTCTGTTCGCGCCAGACGCAGCGCTACATTAAATCCACCCAGCTCATCCACAAGACCGCGTTCTTTCGCATCCTCACCGGTCCAGACTCGACCCTTTGCCACATCCAGCACCTTCTCCTTTTCCATTTGCCTGCCTTGTGCGACCTTGGTTGTGAAATCTTCATAGACCCGGTCAAGAAAATCCTGCACTTTCTGCCACTGCTCATCCGAGTAATCGTGCGTGCCTGTCCAGAACGTCGCATTTCTGCTGGTGTGTACCTCGTCCCAACTAATGCCTGTGTAGTCTTGCCAGAATTTGCGTGTCAGCATCTTGCCCGCAACTACGCCTATCGAGCCCGTGATTGTTCCTGGCTGTGCGACAATCTTAGTCGCACACATTGAAACGAAGTAGCCGCCTGAGCCTGCGATGTTGCCCATCGAAACGATTACCGGTTTACCTGCTTCATTCGCGTTCGCCACTTCACGCCAGATAGTGTCCGATGCTACGTATGAGCCGCCGGGCGAGTTCACACGGAATACAATTGCCTTGACGTCATCGTTGGCTACCGCCGCCCGAAACGCAGCAGCAACCGTATCGCTGCCCATCGACGGCGAACCCGCTAAGGCATTGTACTCGCTCGGTCCTCTATTAACTCCGCCAACTCCGTATATCAACGCAATCGTCGGGCCATCCTTATGTGGCCTGCCCGCTCGTTGCAGATACTTGCCAAGGTAAAGCAACTTTGCTCCTTCGGCCCTGGCCTCGACTTTCTCATACACCTCGTCACGGTATAGCAACCCGTCCACTAATTTCGCCTTGACTGCATCATCAGCTAACAGAGGCGCGCTGTCAATTATTGCTGTCAATTCCTCTTTGGGTACACCACGTGCCTCGACAATTCCACGCACAATCTGGTCGAACTGTGAGTTCATCAGCTTCTCTGTCGCTTCGCGATGCGGCTCGGTGAACTTTGTCTCGGTGAATATATTCTTTGCATTTTTGAATTCCTTGCGGTTGTCAATTCTCGCGTTCATGTGCAGCTTATCAAGCGTGCCCCGAGCGAATAGGCATTCGTACATCAGACCCGTCAACCCCAAGTCGCCCGATGGCTGCAAGTAAATCTCATCGAATGCTGTAGCCAGATAATACGCGCCATTACCCGGTCCAAACTCGCCGAACGTCTCGGCGTATGCCACAGCAAACTTGCCCTTGTTAGTAAACGCCTTTACCGCATCCCGTATTTCCTGGATTACAGCCAACCCCATTGGCGCCGAGCCGACCTTAGCCACGAGTCCGACGACGCGTTTATCTTCCGAAGCACGCTCCAGAGCCTCGATGACGTCACGAACTGTTGTGACCTCACGCATTAAGGCTAACGCAAGCGGGTCCGGGGGGACATATTCCACCAGAGGTTTTTCGAAATCCACTTCCAGAATGACTCGGTCCGGCACCGCTTTGCCGGCCGGTAAGACCACAGCGAGACCGATAACCACGATAATAATGCCGACCAGTGTCAATGCCCCGATTATCGCCAGCAGTCGGACGAAGAACTTTTTAATGAAACTCTTCAAGCTTTTCATAACTTTCACTCCTAAAATATCTAAATCAGTCGGTCCTGTACTCAATTTTTATTCAAACTTCAGCCATTGGCTCAAGTTTTGCACGGTTTTAGGGCCTATGCCTTTTACTTTTAGCAAATCGTTTGTAGTTTCGAAGGCTGGGTGGTTACCGTTTTTTTCACTGAAGTCCTTGCGGCAAGCCACTATTGCCTCGGCCCGCCCAGTTCCTATACCGGGCAATCTTACCAAACTGGCCAACGGTGCATCGTTTGGATTTATTTGGTTTTCCAGGCTACTTTCCTGCGACGGACCAGACTCGGCAAGGTTCGAAGCAGCAAAAAAAATGCAGAAAAGAACGCAGATGTTCGCACCGATAACGAATGCAAATGATTGAATCCTGTTTTGCTTTGTCTCAGTCCCCTGACTAATGCCATCCATTATCATATCGATTCCGATATTACGTATTGCTTGATTCGTTCGAGTCACGAATCACAAGCCACGATTATTTACCGGCTGAAAATAAGCTCGTGCAGTTCCTTCAGGGTTCTAAAAGATTTTTTTGGCTCCAGCCGAGCCGTTAGCAGGCCGCTGTTGGGTATGACACTGTCCTGCGTGTCAATGAGGTTCGAATATGTCACAGTATCGACGAATGGTTTGCTGAGGGCTATTTTATAGAATTGCTTAATCCATTTTCCCTGTTGGACCTGGTCCCATTCCTGGTGCCACACGCCGGCAGCTTCGCCATCATGCAAGCCGGTACCCTTTTGGCTCGGGACTTCCATATCAGTTATATACAAGGGTTTTGCTACCGACCCAAAGTAATCCAAAACCGCCGATATTTGCATCATGTCCCTGACGTGCATACCCGCTTGGTTCTTTCCGAATCGCATCGACAGTCCGAATGCGTCAAAATTGATTCCGCTCTGCACTACCATATCAACATACACTAACGGAGGAATGCTATTAGGCGTTGTTGCGTAATATTCACCCCAGGGGTTAGTGATTTCTATTAGCTTCGCAACTCTGTCGCTTCTCTGTTTTACGGCCATATTGGCTGCCCGTGTCATTTCCAGAATCTGCTCGAAGCTAAACCCAAAATGATTAAATGCGTTTAGACCGCTTATAATGCGCCACGCATGAATAATGCCTGAATAACGAGCAGCTACCTTTGAAACGAACTGATACGCAGTATCGCGAATTTTTTCGAACCCTACTCCGCTATGGAGCAGCCACCTCGGCAGATATTTTTTTGAGAAGCAAAGCAACGGACCTGCACAAATTGCCAACTTCTTTTTAGCAAGTACATTGATGCATGCGTCAACCGTTGAGAAATTGTAACTACCTTTATAAGACTCTATCTGTGCCCAGTTGATTGGTACTGTTACAAAGCCAAACAATTCCAGTAGTTTCTCAACATACCCGGCATTGGTAATTTGTTTAAGGTCCACTCGACACCCAAGGCATCCTCGTCCAAACCCGTGGTTCTTGACCCGTGCCTCGAAAAGCGATTTAGCCTGCTTTGTTGCCAGCTTCTCGGAAAAGACCGTAGCCCTTTTTAGCGCTTCATCCGCTAACGTGGACGCCAGCGGTGCATCCGAGATGTTTTGGACCGCCCGAATGAGCAAATCCCGTGCCTTCCTGGAGATTTCTTCCAGACCCTCTACCTCGTCGAAGAACGACCAGTCCTCTCGTTTGTTAATGATTTGCATTAGTTTTGCGCGTGCTATTTCGACATTCAGATTATACGGCTTTTCTCTTTCAGGCAGGCAGGTTGTGGGTAAAAGCACTTTGCCGAAGCCGTCAATAGGCCATAGCAAAGCCAGTCCCGCCGTTTCCGTATTTGGCTTTTTACACGTGATAATACCGTTTTTGAATGCAATCTGCGCACGCCGAATGGCAATCCCGTCGGTCCCGAACAGATAATCGCCACATAGCGTGAATTTGTCAACCGGCTTACCGTTTTTGAAGACCCGGAATTTCACTTTGTCCCTCTGCTCATTTACAATTTATTATTTACTATCTGCGAATTATAACACTTACACGCCTAAAGGCAATCCCCCTTTTGGCTTCGATTGATTTTGATATTCCGTCCAGCCCCCTTGTCCGCCCTGCACCAGAGCGGTACAGGGCAAGGGGGTTCTCGATTATGTTTCTTCTTTATCCCTTTTTTTTCTCCGTGAGAAGTTCCGACAATTTTCTTGTGAGGTTTTTTGCCTTCCATTCGGGAATTTTGTAGAGCCAGCCCTGATGTTTTTGTGTGAAATTAAATAGGGGCGGGATTCGCAGCGAGAATCAAAAATCAAGGAGCGGGCAATAATCAATTTGAGATTATTTCACCCTCCGGGGAGTCCTCCGTAAGTCCGCTTGTCCATAGTCCTAAGAACTTGCGGACCGGCCGTACACGCTGAACTGTTTCATTTGAAGTTCGTAGAGGAGATTGTTTTTCTCTATCAGTTTGGCTATCAGATTGATTTGATTGAGTAATATTTCTATCAGGTCAGTATTTATCAAGGTTGATTCAGGACCGTATTGTGGCAGTCCTTGGGACTCCTCACGGAGAACGATAATCACGTATCCGCAATTAGTCTGCTCTGTGGCCAATTGTGTGGCAATAATGCTGCAATCGTCAACTTGAGTTATCACCGGCTCGGCACCGTCATCGATTTTGGTCCGGATTTCTTTCAAAAAGGACTCGCTGATGTTCAGCTTCGAGAATCTTTCAGAGTCGCTTGGCCAGAAGTTACCATTTTTGTCTGTAATTACCATGACCGGTCCCCCCTCGGGCAGGATGTCAAAGATCTGCCGAGCTATCTGTTCGTTTAGCACAGAGCCCGGAGAAAACAACGAGTCATACATGTCCATTCGGCCAGCTCCTTGCCCCCACGTCTTCCCCTGTTCCTGTCTTCGATAGGAAGACACAGGGGAGTGGGGGTCGCATAGCAAACAACGAAACGCTATAAGGACTTCGGTATAATCATAGCCGAACTTTCTTAGTGTTATAATAGCTCGGTTTATTTTGCCGTAAAATGCTATTTGCTGGATTTGGGGGTGAGTTTATAGGACGTAGCGGCCACGTCTTCCCCTGTTCCTGTCTTCGATAGGAAGACACAGGGGAGTGAGGGCTTGCCCCCACGTCCTCTTGTCGAAGACAAGAGTGAGGGCTTGCCCCCACGTCCTCTTGTCGAAGACAAGAGTGGGGGCCATCGTAACAAATCAGCGGTCAACTACTGATTTGAACCGAGCCATTGGGAATCTCTTGCCCGGGCAGTCTGTTTTGCCTGCTCCCGGAGTGGTATTATGGCCATAAATACGGCTTTTCGGAATTCCGTAGCGGTTTTGCAGAAATCGAACTAATTTGACAAGAGACTGCATTTGTCGTGCCGTAGGCGGTGTTTGGTTGAAGTTGCCCACAAGGCAAATTCCCACTGCTTTTCTGTTAGCCCAATTGTCGGGCGTTTTGCAATGCGCTCCTACTCGCTGTTGTCGCCAGCGGAATGTGACCTCCACCTGGCCGTCGCCGCTGTTGGTCCCGTTGCCTATGACAAAGTCGTAGCCGACACCTTCCCAATGCCTGCCTTCTCTGTGCCATTTATCAAATATGACTGCATTACCCTCCTTTGTTCCTGAATGATGTATTACTATAGCCGTCCATTTCTTTTCCACGTTTGAAGGAGGCAGCCAGTTCCTGGGGATGTTTCTATCGATATTCTTCTGGTTTTTGGGCGGCTTTGTAATCCGCGGCGGGATAACTTTATTGTCCGGGGCAGGCTCATATATAATCTTAGGCATCGGCTCATCATCAAATATACAGCCACTCAGAGCAACCAAACAGCCCAAAACAATAACAGCTTTTGTGAACACTTTTAGTTTAATTCCATTATCCATTACCACATCACTGACGTCATCCCGATTCGCCGGGATTGATTGTGCCTGTTTGGCTATGAGCTTCTGTTAGATGTGGTTTTTCTTTATATCTGACCATATGTACATGGTTACCGCGTTCATTGAATTTAACTACATCCATATATGAGCGTATAAGCAGCAAGCCCCTGCCCTCTATCTTATAG
>CAZQYB010000006.1:0-34512 GCA_964597535.1 uncultured Pirellulales bacterium
CCAGGAGTGGTCGCGAAGGTTCCAGGGGCATATGGAACGCGTTCGAACTGAAGCTTGTCTTTTGGGACAACAAATCGCGGTGACAGGCTGCTGCACAAGAATGAGTTATAAGGTGTATTGAATTTAATAGAAGGTGGTAGTTTCTATGCCCCTAGTAAAAAACTACGGGTTTACAACCAAAGGCTTCATACTGTGCCACTTCTCCTGACGGGAAACAGTAGGGCATATAACAAAGCCCTTTCTTAAATTACATATTTTCTACTATTCTCAATTACTCTATCCGTTTGCTTGGAAACATCCTGAACATATCATTGTAGCCATTTTCAGATTAGCATGGCCAAGTAATCGCTGAACTGCAAATGAGTCCCTTTATCTGGCGACAATAGGACGTTTAATCCAGTTGCAAACGGATGTTCAAAACGTTCATCATTTTTTGAGAATTTTTTAAGTCTTTTATATTACTAATCTTATGAATTTGTAATTTTTGTGGTTTTATGAGATATATGGCACTTTGGTTGTACTTTGGTTGTATGTGCGTCAAGAAAGCTGATGTGGACAAACTGAAAGATACAGTCCTATCGAAATTGAAGTTTTCATGATCGCCCAATACGTCTGTTCTCTCGAATGACTTCACATTTGTAGAAAGTGCTGTTTTGCTAACTTTCTTCTCCGTAGTGCCCAAAAAAGTCTACCTCACGCGGAGCTTTAAGTTCAAGACGTCCTGCATGATGGGCAGGACATCTTGGTGATGAAGCATGAAATTAACCGAGAAGGACAAGACGTTTTTGGAGAACCTGAAGAAACTGATGGAATCGAAGGATTTGTGGGTGGATTTGAAGCCTGGTAGGCCCAGCTATATGGTGCTTAAAGGGATATATGGCGAGAAGATTCACAAGACCTTTCGAATGACAAGGTAGGGTGTAAGATGGCGGTTTTACAGGTTGTTTAGCCGGGTGTATGTTGAAGCGTTTGAGACTATTCTGTTCATTGAAAAGGTGTTTGGGACCCAACTGAGGGAGTATGCGGTTAGGATTAGTAAAGAGAGCTATGGGCTGAGGACGGAGACTGTGGGCAATGGGTTTCAGACTGCGGCTGATGTTAACCGAAAATAGTACTGCACTTTTGTCATGGTGTTTTGCAGATATTTGACGCTTTCCAACTCCCTTTTCGTTTTTCGCGCAAGGGGGGCACCGCAAAAAGTAGGAAAGCCGCAGGAAAGAGCGAGAAAATCTCGGAATTTTCTTGATAGATAGCGTCGTTATAAGGTATAATAAAGGACGCTCTTGTACTGATGGATGAAGGTACGAGACACGGAGGTCAACCGGAGGAGCGGCAAGGCCAGTCTCTCTGTAAAATGGAAACTCTAAGGGGAAGCGGTGAATCACACTCCATTTTCGCTTCTTAATAGATATGAGCAAACGTATGCGCATCATATTTTTAGTGTGGCTGTGCGTGTTAATGCCGGTTACGGTGGTACAGGCCCAGCCCTCGATGCCGCCACGGGAACGTGGACTGGGCGCGGACGCTGTATTCGCCGTTGACTCTGGCTGGAGTGGCACAGTTACATCTATCAAGACTGGGTATATATTCGAGCCGAACATCATTACGTATATTAATGTCACTGCAGATTACACGAATCAGAACTACACAGCCGCATTGGGGAACCCCACGTTATTTGAATGGACGAATGAGTCACCATACGGTGCGCTGTGGATTGACCCGCTCAACTGGGATCCCAATATCAGGGCACCCGGTGAAGGGGACACTGCGGTTATCAACGCGCCGCCTTGGCGGGGCCCGGTAATCATTGTACCTCTGAATGTAGGGGACATAAATGGGCCTTTAGGTACCCAGGTTATGGATGTAGTAGGTGGGACGGTGGTGGTTCATGATAATTGGAATTGGCGTCATGGTACCGGCACCGGCACCATTAACATAAGTGAGAGACCTACTATTACCATATTGGGCAGCGGGGATCAGGCCTGGAGGGCGCCAGATAATGGAACGGGCATCATCAATATAAGTGGTGACCCTAATATTTACGTGGAAGGTGAATGGAGAGGAGCGGATGGGAATGGAACGTTCATAGTCAATATGAATGGTGGTCGCGCTGAGTGCGAAACGTTGAAATGGGGCGACTATGGTGGCGGTGCACTCAACATGAGTGGGGGGACTATTATAGTCAGACAGGACATGAGCTTAGGAGGAGCTGGAAGCGACGAACTTATCACGATTAATATGACCGGAGGTTTGATTACGGTCGGAGAGAGGTTTTTGGCCCCCTCGAACGCCAACGGCAGAGCCAAAATAAACTTGCGGGGTGGAACCATCGATTGCAACGAGTTTGTCCACGGTACCGAAAGCGGAGGCTTTTCAGAACAATGGCATTTGGATATCAGAGAAGGGGAAATGATAATAGATGGTAATGTAGTAGCTGCCATCGATGCCAACGTAGCTGCCGGCCGTATTACTGCCTATGGAAGTACTGGCACCGTCCTGGTTGACTACAATATCAGCAATCCTGGTAAGACCACAGTAGGAGGCTTTATCAGCTATTTTGCTACTACACCAAGTCCGCAGGATGGTGCCGAGAACTTGTGCCAGGATGGTTTGGTGCTTGGTTGGAGGCCGGGAGATTATGTCGCCGATATGAATGGACACGATGTTTACGTTGGCACCGATTTCAATGATGTCAACGATGCCAACAGCATCAACCACCCGAACGTTGATTACGAGAACGTCGATGTCAACAGCTATACTCCAGAACCTCTTGAATTGGGCCAGATTTACTATTGGCGTGTTGATGAGGTCAACGACAGCTGTGACGCGAGTCCGTGGAAAGGCAGCGTGTGGCAGTTCACAGTGGAAGATTTCTTTATCATCGTGGACGATTTTGAGCCCTACGATGAACTGTCTAACCTCATATCTGATGCGTGGCTCGATGGACTCTCGAATGGGACTAGTTCTGCAGTCTTTCTTGGTACACTTGGCTCAGGTGACCCAGTCCACAATGGCAACCAGTCTCTGGTATTTGAATACCAAAACAGCATAGATGGGGGATCGGGCTACTATTCTGAGATAGAAGCAAATACAACCGATTTGCAAGCCGGCCATGATTGGACGGTCCAAGGTATAAGAACACTAACTGTCTGGTTCTATGGCGATGCCGACAATGATGCTAATGCCACTGAGCAGATGTACGTAGCTCTGGAAGATACGAGCGGACCGACCAGTTATGCAGAGGTCCGATACGCAGACGGCAACGAGGATATGAACGACATTAAGAAGGAGGAGTGGCAGGAGTGGAATATCAGGCTGCAAGACTTTCCTGATGTTAATTTGTCCAGCGTGAAGAAGGTCTATATTGGCTTTGGTGACAGGGATAATCCGACAATCCCAGGCGGCGATGGTATTGTGCGCTTTGATGATATTAGATTGTTCAGGGTTGGGAGGGGAATCTGGGTTACTAGCCATGCTCCAAGCGGTTTTACAATTGGCCCGATTGGCTATGTCGATCTTACATTCAGCAGCGATGTCAATGAGTTAAGCTTTACCGTTGCTGATATTAATATGGCAGGTCCCTCTGGGCCCATAGAGGTCAATGCCTCCCAAAATCGAGGTGGTAACGTATGGAGGATCAGTTTCCCCCAGCAGTCAACACTGGGCGAGTACCATCTCTATGTTGGCCCTCATATTGAAGACCCGAACGGTAATGAGATGGACCAGGATGCAGATAGGACTCCGGCTGAATATCCGGAAGATATCTACGATGCGGCCTTTATCCTTTCGGACAGTACCCCGCCTGCTGTAATCTCAATCACGCAGCAAACACCGCCTCAACAGCTAACAAATGCATCGCAGGTAATGTTTGCGGTTGCATTTAGCGAAAGCGTTACAGGGGTGCATGCGAGCAATTTCTCAATCGATGCCACCGGCGACCAAACAATGGCAACCATCCAGAGGGTCAATGGTTCAGACGCGAACTGGACGGTAACGGTTGATACCGTAGTTGGTAACGGTTCACTGAGTATTGATCTGGATCAGAACCTCTCAAACATTATCGATTTGACGCAACTGCCGATAACGGAGGCTTTCACCACTGGCGAAAACTACAATATCGATCGGACAGCGCCGGCCGTTACACTTGGATCGGCAGCACCAGACCCTACGAATACTCCGGTGATTCCAGTGACTGCAACACTTAGCGAACCATCAACGAGCTTCGCGAGCGAAGATATAACGCCGACGAATGCCACAGTGAGCGATTTTTCCGGCTCTGGAACAAGCTATAGTTTCAACCTTATTCCTGCCGGTCAGGGATTGGTCTCTGCAGCGGTTCAGTCAGACGTTTTCACCGATGCTGCTGGTAATGGCAATGTGGCATCTTCGCCGTTGAGCCGCACGTATGACAGCGTATCTCCAACTGTGACGCTGGATTCGCCAGCACCGGACCCGACAAATATTTCGCCACTTCTGGTGACCGTAACACTTAGTGAACCATCTACAAATTTCACCGAGGAAGATATAGCACTGACAAATGCCACGATGGGTGATTTTTCCGGCTCTGGAACAAGCTATAGTTTCAGTCTTGTTCCTGCTGGTCAAGGATTGGTCTCGGCGACTGTTCAGTCAGACGTTTTCACCGATACTGCTGGTAATGGCAATGTGGCATCTTCGCCGTTGAGCCGCACGTATGACAGCATATCTCCAACTGTGACGCTGGATTCGGCTACACCAGACCCAACGAATACTTCACCGATTCCAGTGACCGTAACACTTAGCGAACCATCAACGAGCTTCGCAAGCGAAGATATAACACTTACAAATGCCACCGTGAGTGATTTTTCTGGCTCTGGAACGAGCTACAGTTTCAATCTTGTTCCTGCTGGTCAAGGATTGGTCTCGGCGACTGTCCCAGCCGATGCTTTCATAGATGCTGCCGGTAATGGGAATGTGGCATCTTCGCCGTTGAGCCGGACATATGACACTGTATCTCCGACTGTAAGTTCGGTAGCAGTTCAGACCGGACTGACCGTTGATGTTACATTCAGTGAGGCAATGGGAACCGGCGTAACAGATCCTTGCAACTACAGCCTTTCCGACAGCGGGCAAGGAAGCCTTTCTGGTAATCCGGATGTAGTCTGGCTACAGGGTGGCACCACATACCACTTGACCTGGAGCTCGGGCGATATGTTTGAAGGTGGAGATATTACCATAATCGTGGACAATGTCTACGACCTTGCGGGAAACCTGATTGGGACTCCCAAGAGTGGCACGCACGTAGGCGGCGGCATCGTCACACCACCTACAGTAATTGACCTTGACCCGTGTTCTGGGTCTATCATAAAAAGACCTAACGTCTATGTCGATGTGGCCTTTTCGGAGATAGTAGTTGGTATTGACGCTAGCGATATGGTCCTAAGCGGCGACGCCGCGGTCATCGCCGGCGTGGGCACACCCAAGGACCAGGGTGGCAACACGTGGCGATTTCCTATCACACGTCTGGTCGAAGGCACATTGGACGTGAGCCTCGCACTTGATCCCGGGGACATTGAGGATCTTGCAGGCAACGACCTTGCTAACGTCATGTGGAGCTATGAAGTTGTTTTTGCGCAGAAAAAGATCTACTGGACCAACACTGGTTGCGGCAAGATCCAACGCGCGAATCCAGAAATCCCATCGGGTGAAACAGCAGCCACCCGAACGGACATCGAAGACCTTATAACCGGTTTGACCAGCCCCTACGGGATAGCCATCGATGCTCGTCGTGGCAAGATGTACTGGACTGACCCTGAAGCTTGCAAGGTCCAATGTGCGAATCTGGAAATTCCTCCAGGTGAAACACCTGTCACCCGAACGGACATCGAAAATCTCGTTACGGGCTTAGACAGCCCCACTGGGATAGCCATTGATGTTTTCCGCCGCAAGATTTATTGGACTGAACCTAATCTCGGCAAGATACAGCGCGCAAATCCGGATGGGTCCGGAGTTGAGAACCTCATAACCGACTTGAACAGCCCCTCAGGGATAGGTATAGATGTTTCCCGTGGCAAGGTATACTGGACGTCCATTTCTGATGGAAAGATCCAAGGGGCAAATCTGGACGGGTCCGGGGTAGAAGACTGCATTACCGGCTTAACAAACCCCACTGGCATAGCTTTCGATGGCGACCCTAATTGGGGAATGTACTGGACAGACTACGGTGCAAAGAAGATCCAACGCGGGGATTATCCTGATTTGGTGATAACCGAGGACTGTCTTACTGGCTTGAGCGGCCCTTGGGATATAGCCGCTGGCGGCATAGACGCTGGTGTTTTTCGCGACAAGATATACTGGACAGATGTTGGATCTAATCAAATCCAGTATGCTATTAAAAGCGGATATGGGGGAGCGGAAGACTTTATCACAACTGGGTTATTGGTTCCCCGTGGGATAGTTTTTTATCGTGAGCTGCTGACTATCTTCGTCGATGATGATGCCGACGGTGCCAACGACGGCTCAAGCTGGGCCGATGCCTTTACTGGTCTGCAGGACGCCCTGGCCATGGCCAAATACGGGGATGAGATTTGGGTAGCTGATGGAATCTACAAGCCCGATTGCAGCTCGGTTGACCCAAACAGCAGCGGTAATCGGCAGACTACGTTCCAACTCATTAATGGCGTAGCTATTTACGGCGGTTACGCTGGTTTCGGTGCACCAGACCCTAACGAACGCAATGCTGCTCTTTACGAGACTATACTCAGCGGCGACCTAAACGGAGACGACGGTCCCGACTTTGCCAACAACGGCGACAATAGCTACCACGTGGTGGCTGGCAGCGGCACGGACGCCATGGCAACACTGGATGGCTTCACCGTAACCGGTGGCAATGCGAATGGTCCCGGTGCATTTGACACGGGGGCCGGCCTGTACATTGCCACCGGCAGTCCCACCATCCGGAATTGTTTGCTAACCGGTAATAGCTGCAGCAATCGAGCCGGTGGAATTTATAGCGACCTCAGCAATCCAACAATCGACAACCTCACAATCCGGAACAATATTGCTGGCCCTAATGAGCCTAACGCTGGGCTGATTTCTTCCAATAACATCGACCTGCAAGGCGACCTGACCCTCGGAGCCGGCAGGTTGGATATCTATTCCAGCTTGTTTGATGGCCCCGGTCAAATCGAGCTTGATGAGGGGACGTTGCTTAAGGTGACCGGTGAACTAGGTGCCAGTCCAACGGTCGTCCGCACTGATGTTAATGGTCCGGGAGACATCGAAGTTGATGCCGGCCAGCAGTTGATAATCGAGGGTGATGCCATAGTGAATCTTAGCGGCAGCAGCGAATGCAACCCTGACGCAAATACAGGTGGATTCATTACGGTTGACGGCTCACTGGTCATTAGAGGAAATGCATCGTTGGTAAACACCAATGTTGACGCAAAGTTACTGGAGTTTGAGGGAGATAGTAATATCCACCACAATAATATCCTCCTGGTCGAGAGCAGTCCCGGCTTTGGAGGGGAGTTCTTTGTCAGCGAAAATGCCGGTATTTACTGCAACACAATTATATCAGAAGGTGACCGCTACTTGGACTTGGATCCCGACCCACGCAATCGGAACCCGAATATTAGCAACAACCGGACCACGGTAATTATCAAAGAGGGCACTCAGGGCAGTCAGGGAACCCTCTTGGAATTGCGGGCCGCAGATTACGACTGGGGCGGACCGAATAATCCTGACTGCAGTCCGGGAGCATACCAAGTGCCCCCAGATAGTCCAGGCTTCACTGAAGATCCTTCGGAAAACTGGGTGCTGGAGTCACTAATATTAGAAGCAAATGCCAAGCTAATTTTGACCAACAGGCAGGGCTTTGAGTTTCAAGACTTCACTGACCCCAACATAGGCGATTGGGAAACTGTCTATGTCAAGGAACTGGTCATGGGTCCTAATTCAGTTCTCAATACGGGGCTTCAAACACTTCACTATCAGAGTCTGGTGGACCTAAATGGAGTCGAACTTGTCAGAGACCCCCACAATCCGTTTGCTCCCTTTGCCAATGGCAGCAGGTTCCAAGATATCCCTCTGTCGAGCTTTTCGCTGGGAATCATCGCTATGGATGATAACACACCGTCACCACATAACGAATTTGATATCCGCGTTCGCAAAAGGTTACGCGAACCAGGTGATTTCCAGCCTGAACCCCCTTATCCGCCAAGGGAAGGCTCTATCGAACGAATAGAGGATGCCCCTGAAATCCCTGAAGGTGCCGGAGGTGTGATGGACATGCGGACACAGGCTCCCGATATGTGGTCTGCCAATTCTGTGGCGGCCAAGGGAGCGTTTGCTCGTGCTGGTGATGAAGATATCATTATTGAATTTGAATACATGTTCATTGAGGACCCATGCAACGAGGCTGAATTGATAGTTTACCTCAGTGATGACCCCGAAGTGAGCCAGAACTTAGTCGAGGTGGCACGAATAAGATCTCCTAATGAGCCGCATCAGCCCGGCTGGATTGACAGCGGACAGTTCGCAGTCTTTTCAGATACTTTTGCGCGAGGCGGCCTTAACTTTAACCGAGGAACTTACATCGAACTGGAACTACGGGGTGCAAACACACGCTGCTGGATCGATAATTGGGATCCGGTCGTCCGCCTAGCTAATTTTGTAGTTGTGGACGATATGGAGTCATATACGCCGGGCCTGGCCCGCCCGAATGGGATATTCAAGGAGTGGATAGATGGGGTCACGAACGGGACAGGTTCCTTAATTGACCTCGGTATTGCTCCCGCTACCCCAGTCTACGGTGGCGAGCAGTCCATGGTGTATACCTATGAGAACACTTGGCCCTGTTATTCTGAGATACAACGTGTATATACTGACCCTTGTGATTGGACCGCCGTCGGCGTAAAGGCCTTGACTCTGCACTTCTATGGCAGCCCTTTCAATAATGCCACCGCCACTGACCGAATGTATGTGGCTCTGGAAGATAGTTCAAGCAATATCGCAGTGGTACCATACGACGGCGACGCAAATGACGTGAAGATTGCAGAGTGGCAGGAGTGGAACCTTGACCTGCAGGACTTCAATGATGGCGGTGTGGACTTGAGGAATATCAAGAAGGTCTATATCGGTTTTGGTGACAGGGATAATCAGGTGGTGACCGGTGGTTTAGGCGTCGTATACTTCGACGATATCTATCTGTATAAACCGACATGCAGACCTTCGCTTCGTTCAGAGGATTTTGCTGTAGTGGATTTAAGTGGCGATTGCATTGTTGGTCTTGCGGATCTTCAGATAATAGCCTTTCAGTGGCTTAGTATTGGAAGAGCTGCGGCAGACCTGAACGACGATAAGAGCGTTGACTTTACAGATTATGCTATACTTGCAGATAGATGGCTTGAGACGGAGGGGATGTGGCCGTAACAGGTGTTGTACAGGAGGTCCTCATTACACTTTTGTGATTGTGCGTTTTGGTGTTTGACCATTTCTATTGTGTTGGCGATTTCGCTTGCCTGTACCTATATGAGCATAACCGTGTCAAGCACTTCCAAGAGCCCAGATAGTTTATGCAAGAATTCTTTTCAAAGACGCTTGCAATTTTTGGAGGCAAACTTTGATCAATCTGTTCTATTGCCTGCCCCGAAAACCGCTTATTCAGAGCAAGACAGAAGCAAACCAACCGGCAGTTCAGGTATCTTCGATAAAACTTTGTAATAAATTCAAATCTTTCCCTAAATTACATACTTCCTGCTGTTTTCAATCACCTTATCCGTTTGTCTGGAAACATCCTGTACATATCTTGTTGCCATCTTCAAATTAGCATGACCGAGAAGCTTTTGAACCGCAAAGGGTTCGCCTGATCTGGCGGCAATAGTGGCAGCAGTTCTTCGGAGCGTGTAGAAACCTGTCCCTTTTGGAGCCCGGATACCTGCTTTTTGCCTAGTTGCTCTGTCTCCATTATGTCTCCAAGAGGAAGTACTTTCAGCATAAGGGGTAAGAAATGCACCTCGTTTTTTGGCAAAGAATCAACTTTTTCAGAAAATTCTTTAAAAAATAGTATGTTCAATCCGATGACCGAAGCCAACGAGCGATAGGATACTTAATCCTGACATATGTCCCACCGGTGCGGTATTTCTGATGTGTATTGCCTTGCTTGGTGCTTGACACCAAGCAAGGAGGTTTATCGCTTTAAGGCCAAAAGATGAACGGGAAGAGAGGAGCATATGTTTTACCATATGCTCCTGTCCATCTTCCGGCATCGACCAAGCGCTCGGGTTGCTCCTCAGCAGAGCCCTATCCTCTTGATCGACAATTTCAATTCGATGTTGGTTGTTATTGAAGTCAAGCATTTTTACCTTTCAGCTCTTCATCAATTTCTTGATACACTTCTACCAGTGAAACTCTACAATTTAAAATATGAGATATCTCAGCGGTATCCATCCCTTGTTGTAAACAATGGCGTACACGGTCAAACTGTCCCAGATAACGATCAACGGCCTCAAGACTGTGGTAAGTCTCACGAGCAATTTGATCAGCGCTCTTGCCTTCAACATAACGCTTGTGACAAATAATCCACTTGTGTGACAACGAATTACCGGCATCATGGACAGTTCCGCGTCGAGGTATCAGAGTTTTATTTTGACGCTCGTAGTTTGCCAATAACTGAGCTATGAGCGAGTCAGCAAGGTTTAATATTTCAGACAGGTCATGGTTGGTTAATAAACCTCCCTGCTCGTATGCCTGGCGACACATTCGAATTGCCTTACGCAACCTCCACTGACGAGGGTGTACCCGGTCTATACGTCCCTGAACATCTTCTGCGGTACTGGCATCTAAAACCACCGTAATCAGATCAGTGTCTGCAATCTTCTGACACCATCCGGGACGGTCATTTATGCTGACGGCCGTCCAAACTATCTGGCCATGATGAACATAATCCTTCGAGCGGATATGATTATTAACTACCTCCATGATCATTTCTGCACAGAGCTTGCAGATACGGGGGCCGCCGATACGTGGGAATTCTTTTGCAATGCTGTGGGCCAAGGCATTTTCCAGCGTTTTGGCCAATAATGGCTGTAATCCGGCCTTTAAACGGTCATTCTTGTTAATCATGCTGTCGCCTCCTACTGGATTTTTTTCCCCCTTTTGAGCACGTCCCCAGACGCATCAGCTCCTCAAGATGATAAGACATATTCTTGTCTGATTCACATTCGGTTATAATGTCAAGATACTGTTGAACTAAAGCCTTACCTCTCCGCAAGAGAAAAGCAATTTGTCCTACCTGCATATCTTTGTGTTTCAGATGTACACAGCGTGCAAAGGTGGCAAGGTAATTGTTTACTGCTTGGGGGCTGTGTTTCATTATCTGGCAAATCTGTGTCATTGTTTTACCTTCCAACGCCAGATGAACTATCTTAGTCCGATGAGTTAAGACTGGACCAATGTCATGAACGGTGCTGCGTAGTGGTATCATCACATCCGGGTTTACTTGGCGCAGAAAATTTAAGTCCCGAGTGATTGTACGAGTAGATACAAAGAACACTCGATAGGCCAAATCTTCACGAGTCAACAGGGCGCCCTGACTCAATGCTTCCTGGCAAAGATCTATGATTCGAGCCTGTCGAAAACCAGCAGCTCCCTGCTCCTGTAAGATCCGATCATCTTCAGGTCCACGATGTATTGTCAGGCATACACTTTGCTTATCGCAATCAACCACAGGTTTGCCTGCCGGCTCATCGGCGCTGACGGCAATTAGAGTAACTTTTCCCGGTGGTGCTTTGACAGATTGTTCATCGAGAAAAGGAAAGTATACTTCTTTGACAACCTCAAGAACTGCTTCAGCTTCGAACGGTGAACAGTTTAACCCGTTCCGAATCTCGTTGAGAAACTTGGCGTCAAGAGTCTTTGAATCCAGACATAGCAAGAAGTGGTACACCACCCCCCAATAGGCATATGGGATCCAAAGGAATGCTTTTATTTGCCATATCAAGCGGTCTCCAACAGGCAATAAGGCAGGTTATAGGCTAAAAAGCAGGATTAGGACAGGGGCTTAATTGTTGGTAATTGTTGGTCTGCAAGGCTGAACTTGGCCCCTGATAAATGAAAACGAACAGTACGGGGCCATTACCAAATACAATGCTCTAAGACACAGCTTGCTTGTCAAAGAAGTCGCTAACAAATGTTCAGAAGACCAAATAGTTGTTGACTTCAATCCCACATTTGATTAGAGTTTAGTTGTCCGGGACCTTAAGTACGCTTAGTTCGGCTTCAAAGCAGTTCAACAAAGGAATTTTAATAGGTACTTGTTTACAACCGCTTATCCCATGCATCCTGATTTGGTAAAGGCCGCAAAACAGTTGGACGTCAGCTTGCCTGGTTTAGAAAGAGCTGCAAAGCATTCTGAACAGGTCATAGACCATTATAAGACGGTTCTGCCTGAGTTCCTGAAGAACACAAAACCCGCCATAAGCTCAGTGGAGCTAGAACATGCAGATATAGTTCTACTTGGCTCGATTGCACGGCAAGAGAGCACTCCAACTTCAGATTGTGATTACTACATTTTAGAGGACGGAGCTCGTCCGGCAACGGCGCGAGGGTTAAGGTTTGCTGCCGAGAGCATACGCCAAGAAATTGATGTTGAACAACTAGGAGCCCGAGGCGCGTTCGGCGAAATTGTGGTTGCTGGCAACCTTTACGAGCGTATTGGGCTCGAAGTTGACTCAAATGTCAACCTGACGCAGCGCACGCCGGAACGATTATGGGCGTCGAAACTAACTCTATGCAATTCTACCCGGCAGCTTCAGCGCCTGAAGAAGCCATCCACCCTGGGCTTTACCGACGGCGTAACGGCCAGGTTAACTTGTCAACCGTAAACGGCCCAGGTTTTGGCTACAGGCTTAACGAGATTAAGAGAGACTTACCTGATTTGGCCGCAAGTTTTGAAAAGTAGAGTGACACCGATATGCAGGACGCGAGCAAAAAAAGCAAGAAACGAAAGTGGAGACTTGGGCCGAGCACAATTGAAGACCTCAAGCAATTAGCCGCTCTGCTCAATGTCACTATAGATGCAATAGAGGATGTCTCAATCCTATCCGAGCCCGTGCAAATCAGCAGTTTGGTCATACCTAATTCACTGGCGATTCATCCGATGGAATCAGCCGATGGTGACGCCCAGGGCCATCCAGGCGAACTTACCTTCAGGCGATATGAAAGATTTGCCGCCGGTGGCGCAGGCCTGATCTGGGCAGAAGCAACAGCCGTTGTCCCTGAGGGCCGGGCTTACCCGAGACAGCTCTGGCTAAATGAAGAAAGCAAAGAGAGCTTTGCGGCAATGGTAAAAAGAATGCGAGACGTCGCTGCCGAAAGCGTGGGGCCGGGCCATAAACCAGTAATTGTCCTACAGCTGACCCACTCCGGTCGCTACAGTAAGTCACAAGGCCGACCTCATCCGCTAATCTGTCGGCGCGACCCATACAGGGACACTCTGAGCCTACAGCCGCAACCTGACCTAAACGCAAAAAGCATAATATCGAGTGATTGGCCCATCCTTACGGACGAATATCTCGATAGCCTTATCGACGCTTACGTCGAGGCAGCAAGGATAGCGTACGAAGTTGGGTTTGATGCGGTGGACATCAAATCATGCCATGGCTATCTGATTAGCGAGCTTCTGGCCTGCCATAACAGAAAAGGCAAGTACGGCGGCTCATTTGAAAACCGAACAAGATTTTTGCTTGAGGTCATCGATAGAATTCACAGGGAGCTTGGCGAAGACAAAGCTGTTGTCACAAGGCTCAGTTTATATGATGCTGTACCATACCCATTCGGATGGGGCGTTGATAAGAAAGATTATGCTAAGCCTGATTTGACAGAACCAAAGAAGTTAATCGCCTTGCTTGCCGAACGCGGTGTCCGGATGATAAACGTCACGGTCTCTGACCCTCACTATAATCCACATCATGGAAGGCCCTTCAATCAACCGATAGCCAATGGCTACGAGTCACCGGAACATCCGTTGGTGGTCGTCAGCAGATTAATCGACTTGGCAGGGGAAATTCAAAAGGGATTTACCGATATTGCGATTGTTGGCACAGGCTACAGTTGGCTAAGGACGCTTATGCCCAATGTTGCTGCTGCATGCAAAGCAAACGGATTAGCTGCTGTCATTGGTGTTGGTCGAATGGCCTTTGCCTATCCAGATTTTGCAAAAGATATTATTCGCAACGGCCGTCTCGACCAAAATAAAGTATGTACAACCTGCAGCAAATGCACGCAGATAATGATTGATGGCGGAATGACAGGCTGTGTAGTGCGGGACAACGAAGTTTATGGCCCGATTTACAAGCGCTGCCGAATGACTGCCAAAGAAAAATCCTGAACTTGGATACAGGTCAAAGACAGCTATCCAGCAGCCAAACTGATATTGTGCTTTCGGATTTCGCTTCAGATGTTATTATATTGCCAAGTTTAGCTTCCCTGATGGAGAAAAATATACACGCAGGAAAGCAGAAAGACTAAATGCTGATAGGAAACCGGCACATCTCGTATCTTTTGGCAATAACGCTGACAGTATCCTCGTCTTGCTCAGCACCAGTGGAACCCGCGTTCCCAAACCCGCGTATTGTACCGGTTGCCAAAGGCTGGGCCAAGAATTCTGTTAACGCCACTATCTTCAGAATAAACTCAGTAGCAACGTACGCAGACACCCAATACATCGTTTTCTACAGTGAGGACAGCCACGTGGTTCTGGCAAAGCGAAAGCTCGGCACTACAGATTGGCAGATTCACAAGACTCGGTACAAGGGAAATACCAAAGACGCCCACAACGGCATCAGCATAGCCGTTGACGGCAGCGGCATACTCCACATGTCCTGGGACCATCACTGCGACCCACTGAACTATTGTCACTCAGTTGCGCCTGGCTCACTTCAATTGACCGACAAGATGCACATGACCGGTCAGAATGAAAAGAGAGTAACATATCCTGAGTTTTACAATTTGGAGGATGGTAGCCTACTTTTTCTTTACCGTGACGGTGGTTCCGGCAATGGAGATACTATGCTGAATCGCTATGATGTTCAGACCAAAAAGTGGTCAGTGGTTCAACACCCGCTTATACACGGCCAGGGCCAGCGCAACGCCTACACAAACCAAATAGCCATTGATAAACACGGCAACTGGCATATCTCTTGGTGCTGGCGGGAAACTGGTGATGTGGCTACCAACCACGATATCTGCTATGCCAAGTCAACCAATGAGGGCAACAGCTGGCAGAAATCCACCGGCGAAAAGTACGCCCTTCCAATCACCGCAGACAACGCCGAATACGGCTGCCGAATACCGCAGAACAGCGAGTTAATAAATCAGACCTCAATGACAGTTGACCCCAAAGGCCGGCCGCTGATTGCCACCTACTGGCGGCCTGAGGCAACAGAGGTTCCGCAGTATCACCTCATATATTATGACGGCGAAAGGTGGAAGACCGCTCAAATCAGCCAGCGCAAAACCCCATTCACGCTCAGTGGTGGAGGCACCAAACGCCTTCCGATATCTCGACCAAAGATTCTGGCAGATTCCAGCGATAGACTATATCTTATCTTCCGCGACCAGGAACGCGCCGGCCGCGTATCGGTGGCCGTTTGTCAGGACCCTAAACGCATGAAATGGCGCATCGAAGACTTGACCGAGCATTCAGTAGGATTGTGGGAGCCGAGCTACGACAGCGTTCTTTGGCAGCAAGAAAACGCGCTACACCTTTTCCTGCAAAACGTTGAGCAAAAAGACCGCGATGTTCTGGAGGAAATACCGCCCACAATGGTCTCGGTTTTGGAGTGGACGCCGCACGAAATCATTTGAACAAGGAGACTGAGTATGGCCGAGCGACCCGTAGCGATAGTCACCGGGGCAAGCAGAGGAATTGGAAAGGCAATTGCCAAGGAGCTTGCAGAGTCAGGTTACGACTTAGTAGTCAACCATCTTGATTTTACGCCTCAAGGCGAACCCGATCTATCCTTTGTTGAGCAAACCCAAAAAGAAGTTGAGAGTCTTGGTGCTCCGTGCAAAACTGTGCGAGGCGATGTTGGTTGTGCTGAGGACCAGACTCGGCTCATTGATTTTACCAGAAGCGAATTCGGCCGAGTCGATTTGCTCGTGAACAATGCAGGTGTCGCGCCGCTAAATAGAACCGATATCCTTGAAGCCACAGAGGAAAGCTTTGACAAAGTGATGGGAATAAATCTCAAAGGGCCATACTTTTTAACGCAAAAGGTGGCGAACTGGATGATTAAACAAAAAAAGCAACACCCTGACCGAACCTTCAGAATCATCAACATTAGCTCAGCTTCAGCATACACCAGCAGCCCAAATCGTGGCGAATATTGCGTTAGCAAAGCTGGACTCAGTATGATGACAAAACTTTACGCAGACAGATTGGCTGAATACGGTATCGGCGTATTTGAAATCAGGCCCGGTATTATCGCTACCGATATGACCAGCGTTGTCAAGGACAAATATGACAAGCTGATAGCTGAAGGAGTGACGCCAATTAAACGCTGGGGCCAGCCGGAAGACGTTGCAAAGGCAGTCGGTGCAATTGCGCAAGGAAGATTAGACTTCTCTACCGGCGAAGTGATTAACGTTGACGGTGGCTTCCATTTAAGAAGACTGTAAGGAAAAATCAAAATAGCTTAAAAGGAAACAGGCAATGAACAAGGCGGCATTCTGTATCACTATCGCTGTCTTAACTCTCTTGGCAGCAGTTTCCGCTTATGCTGCTAATATGACGAAAAACACGGCTTTATTGGACTCCTACAACGTCGTATGGCATTCGCAAAGCAAGGATTCCAGCGAATCTATGCCGGTCGGCGGAGGGGACATCGGCCTTAACGTTTGGGTGGAGAATAACGAACTGCTCTTTTATATAGCCCGCAGCGGCACATTCAACGAGAACAACGAGTTTCTCAAACTGGGCCGGGTGCGGTTGAAACTTACGCCTAATCCTTTCGGTCCCGACGCCCAGTTTCGGCAAGAGCTAAAACTACGAGAAGGTTACATAGGAATCACCGGTAAGAACCCGGGTCAGGCATCCGCAACTTTAAAAATCTGGGTGGAGGTATTCCGCCCCATCGTTCATGTTGACATAGAAAGCGATACGCCGGTAAGTGTGGAGGCCGTGTATGAAGGCTGGCGAACCCAAAAACGCGAATTGATTGACGACGGTAAAAACAGCCGATTTGGCTGCTTCGGTTATGACGCTTATCCCGGCAAAGTTTTTGCCTATCCGGATTCCTATGAGCAAGGCGGGAATTACGGAGATTATGTCTTATGGTATCATCGCAACAGAAACGACAAGCTGATTTTCGACCTGGCCGTCAAGCAGCAGGGACTGGAATCTGTCAAGGACCGGATGTTCAACCCCCTCAAAGACCTGACCTTTGGTGGGATGTTAACCGGCAACCGTATGAAATTCACCGGCACTTCCGAAGGCAAATATGTCTTGACCGATTATAAGGCGTGGAAACTGCGCAGCAGAGACCCTGCAAAGAGTCACGAGTTAAAAGTTATCCTTCACACCGCAAAGACGCCCTCCGTCGATGACTGGAAGGAACAGCTCAAAGAATTGGCCGCTTATTCCACAATGATCGAGAGCAAAGCCTTCCAAAAGAATCTCGCATGGTGGAGACAATTTTGGGACCGAAGCCATGTATTTCTAAATCCTGACCAGCCTGCTGAGGACGACAAGGTCTGGCAGATAGGACGCAACTATCAACTCTTCCGCTACATGCTCGGCTGCAATGCCTACGGAGAATATCCCACCAAGTTCAACGGCGGGCTTTTTACTTATGACCCCGTCCTGGTCGAAGAGCGTCGCAAACATACGCCGGACTGGCGGGCATGGGGAGGAGGCAGCTTCACCGCACAAAACCAGAGGCTCCTCTATTGGCCGATGCTCAAGAGTGGTGACTTCGATATGATGCCGTCGCAGTTCGACTTCTACCGCAGAGCTCTGCCCAACGCAACACTGCGGGTCAAGACCTATTGGGGCCATGATGGCTGCTGCTTTGCCGAGCAATTGGCCAATTATGGCCTGCCGATACCATCTCACTACGGCTGGTTGAATTCCAAAGGTCGAAGGAGCCGACCTCCAGACCTCGAACCCGGCGTGCAGGTAAACCGCGCGGTGAATTATCACTACGAGGCCCAGTTGGAATTTTCTTTCATGATACTCAAGTACTATCAGTATACGGGCAGTGACATTTCAGCCTATATACCCTTTATCGAAAGGTCGGTAAAGTTTTTCGATGAGCATTATCAATATCGCTGCCGACAGCTCACCAGCAAACCACTCGACGAGAATGGCCATCTCGTAATCTACCCTTCCACTTCCTGTGAATCCTACAAGGGCGCTAAGAATCCCACAGATTTGATTGCCGGTTTGTGCTCGTGTGTTGCTATGCTGTTGGACCTGCCCGACAAATATGTCCCCGAGGACAAAAAGCAATATTGGCGAGCGATGCTTAAACGGATTCCGCCGTTTTCTATTAGGCAAGTTGACGGCCGACGCATTATGCAGCCTGCAGAATCCTGGCACCGCTATCAAAATTGCGAAATCCCTCAGTTCTATCCGATTTTCCCCTTTGGACTGTATGGTGTGGGTAAACCAGACCTGCAGGTGTTCATCGATACTTGGCGCTATGGCGATTGGACCCCCATGGCAAAAAGCCACATCAGTTGGCATCAAAACGGTATCTTCTTCGCACGAATGGGATTGACTGAAGAAGCCGCAGAATACAACATTAGGAAGCTCGAAAACTCCGGCCGACGCTTCCCCGTTTTCTGGGGCCCCGGCCATGACTGGGTACCTGACCACAATTGGGGCGGCTCCGGAATGATTGGCCTTCAGGAAATGCTCTTGCAGACCGATGGACGAAAAATCTACTTGCTCCCTGCTTGGCCGAGAGACTGGAACGCTGACTTCAAGCTCCACGCACCGTACAATACTATCGTCGAATGTGTCGTTCAAAACGGAAGAATCAAAACCCTAAAGGTGACGCCAGAGATACGCAGCAAAGATGTGACAATAATGAACAACTTTGTTTTGACGACTGATTAAGGAATAACAATGGACATTCGAAAAACAATTACAACGTTGCTAAGGGATGGATTAATTCTTGTCTTCAATCAGGACAAGCTCGATGTTGTCAAAACCGCTCAGGCCCTCATAAAAGCGGGTGTCAACAATATGGAAGTAACCTGCCGAATAACCAGGCCATTGGAAAAAATAAACCGCCTGCGCGAAGAGCTGCCCGATTTCGTGGTCGGAGCGGCCAGCTTAATAGACTCACTCGAAATGCTCACCGTCTATAATAAAGCAAAGCCTGACGACCCCTTGCCTTCAGTTCAGGAAGTTGTCGATACAGAAGTCAGCTTTCTTGTCTCAGCAGCCAAGTTTAGCAGTGAAAGCTACAACAAATTTGCTGGCAAGCTGGCTATGATACCGGGATGTGGAACCGTCAGTGAAATCATTGGTCAGTTTTCGAAGGGAGCAAATCTCTGCAAAGTATTCCCGGCAAAGCAGCTCGGCGGTCCTGCTTTTGTAAAGGCTATTGACCCTGCCATTCACAAAACAATTAGCTTGGTGCCGACTGGCGGGACAAATGCCGACAATATCCCCGACTACATCGATGCCGGTGTTCTGGTATTGGGTGGCTCGTTCAGTATGATTGAAAAGAGCGCAATGAAAAGAATCATCGAACAGCAGGACTATGACCTTCTCGCGGAGCACCTGGCAACGATAAAACAATTGATTGATAAACGCCGAGCGGAAAAATGGCCGAACATAAGTTTCGAAACCACCGCTATTGAACAGATAGGCCAGATTACCGGCAGAAACTTTAACTTGAATCTGCGCGAATAAAGCACTGCATAAGCTATGGAAACGAGCACAATAGCTAATCAGACAATAACCATCCACCGGTACAACACAATTATTGTAGGAGCCGGTGCCGCGGGCATGAATTGCGCAGTTCATCTGTGCGAGTTCATGACTGATTCGGGCATCAAAGATGCGCAGAACAGGATTGCAGTAGTGACAGCAGGGCTGGGTCTGGGTGCGTCGAGAATGAGCGGTTCAGATAAACAGACGTACTACAAAATCGGTACCAGTCGTGAAATGGCCGACAGTGCCGAAGAGTTCGCCAAGACCTTGACCGGGGCGGGGTGCTGTCACGGAGATTTGGCGCTTGCCGAAGCAGTAGGTTCCCTTCGCGAGTTTTATCATTTAGTTCAGGCAGGCGTCCCGTTTCCACACGATTCTATGGGCAGCTATATCGGCTATAAAACAGATAACGACCCTTACGAAAGAGCCACATCCGCTGGCCCAAAGACAAGCAAGTATATGACCGAGTGCCTTGAAAAACAGGTCCGCCACTATGGAATTCAAATTTATGATAACAACGAAGTCGCCCTGTTCCGAACGGCGGGCAATGGAGATTCAAGGCGCATCATCGGTGTTGTCACCATCGACAAGAAAAAACTGACTGACGATGATTACGCCATAAACGTTTACTATTGCAAAAACCTTGTGCTCGCCGCAGGCGGACCTGGACGGCTTTATAAAACCAGCGTATATCCGAAGGGACAATTAGGAATCCATGGCCTTGCATTCAAAGCAGGCCTTGAGGCTGAAAATCTGACCGAATCGCAATTTGGACTGGCAAGTATCAAATTTCGCTGGAACGTTTCAGGCAGCTACTGCCAGGCCATCCCACGAATATTCAGCACCGATGCTAACGGCACAGACGAGCGGGAATTCTTGACAGACTTCTTTCCCTCAATAAGCAAATTGGCCACGAACATCTTTCTCAAAGGATATCAGTGGCCCTTTGACCCACAGCGCATCGAAAACGTGCAATCTTCTTTGATTGATATCTTAGTCTTCAACGAAACCCAAAAAGGCCGCCATGTCTTTATGGACTTCTTACACAATCCTGTTAGCAGCAGTTCCATGAAAGAGTTCAGTCTCGACGACCTCGAACCCGAAGCGTACGAGTACCTGAAAAAAACAGGCGCGCTTCAGAAGACACCGATAGAACGGCTCTCTACTTTGAATCCACTGGCCATCGAAATCTATAAGGAAAACAGTATCGATTTGTATTCCGAACCGCTTGAGATCGCCGTTTGTGCCCAGCACAACAACGGCGGCTTTGCCGTCAGCAAGTGGTGGGAATCTAACATTCGCCAGACTTTTGTGATTGGCGAGATGGCGGGAACCCACGGCGTCAAACGCCCCGGCGGCTCAGCTCTTAACGCTGGCCAGGTTGGTGGCCTACGAGCAGCAGAATACATCGTCAATGTGTATGACCTGGACATACCTGATTATTCAGATACCCAAGCTGAAATTGACCAGCAGTTAAATAAGTTCATCACCGGCCTTGAGAAGTTCAAGACCTCATCCGGCCTGGCACCCAGGGAAGTAATAACCCAAATCCAGAGCCGTATGACTGCATCGGCCGCGCACATCAGAGAACTACGTGATGCTCGCAGAGCTTTGAGGGGCGCCGTTGAATGTTACAAGCATATAAAAGAACAAGGCTTTAAGTCAGAAGATTCTAAAGAAATAGTGATAGCAGTCCAGGCAGAGCATTTGGCCTTAACCAGCGTCGCATATCTTAAGGCAGTTGTGGAATTGCTTGAACAAGACAGTGGCTCACGCGGTTCACATCTTGTCCTGTCCGAAGATGGCATTGAAATTCATCCCGATATTATCAGCAAAGCCACCGGCAAACCACTAAAGTTCAAGCCCGAGAATACATCATTGAGAAATTCGATTTTGCGAATTAAATATGACCCCAACATTGGCGATTTGTTTACCTGCGAAAACGTGCCTCTCAGGCAGGCACCGGCCGACACAAAAGCCTTTGAGCCGGCTTGGCAAGATTTTAGAGAACGCAAAATCTACAAGAGCTAAAAGAACAAGCTGATAAGGAGGCAATAGATGGCAGTCATAGATGTAAAACCGAAGTCAGATTGCAAATATGACATAGCATCTCTGGGCGAGATTATGATTCGGCTGGACCCGGGCGAGGAGAGAATACATACCTCTAGGCATTTCAGGGCCTGGGAAGGTGGCGGCGAATATAACGTGGCCAGAGGCCTCAAACGCTGCTTCGGCAAACATGCAGCAATCGTAACAGCTATCGCGGATAATCCTGTCGGCAGACTCCTTGAAGACCTGATATACCAGGGCGGCGTCAACACCGAATATATAAAATGGGTGCCCTATGATGGCATCGGCAGAAAAGTCAGGGTCGGCCTCAACTTCACTGAGCGAGGATTTGGCGTACGCGCCGCCGTCGGATGCTCGGACAGAGCAAACAGCGCCGCCTCCCAACTCAAAAAAGGCGACATTGACTGGGAAAAGATCTTCGGCAAAGACGGCGTCAGATGGTTCCACACCGGTGGAATCTTCGCAGCTCTCTCCGAAACAACCCCCGACGTCATAATTGAGGCGGTAACAACAGCGAAAAAATATGGCACCATTGTTTCTTATGATTTGAACTATCGCGCCTCACTCTGGAAAGACATCGGAGGCCAGGAAAAAGCAAAGCAAGTCAACCGCGTAATAGCACCCCATGTTGATGTCATGCTCGGAAACGAGGAGGACTTTACTGCCGCCTTGGGATTTGAGGTTGAGGGACTCGACGAGAGCTATTTGAAGCTGGACCCGACGAACTTTAAGAAAATGATTACTGAGGTGGTAAAAATGTTTCCGAATTTTAAAGTGGTCGCAACCACGTTGCGCAATGCTAAAACCGCATCCGTGAATGACTGGGGTGCAATTGTCTATGCTGATAACCAATTTCACGATGCTACCCCGCGACTGGACCTCGAAATTTACGACCGCGTCGGCGGCGGCGACAGCTTTGCCTCCGGCCTCATATATGCCCTTATGGAAGGAAAAATGCCCGCCGAAGCCGTAAACTATGGCGCAGCACACGGTGCCCTCGCAATGACCACCCCTGGTGACACTACAACGGCAAGTCTCAAAGAAGTTGAAAAGGTTATCAAAGGTGGCGCCGCAAGAGTAGATAGATAGAATCGTCAACGGATACACAAGAAGGTATAAGACATGAAATTTCGACGATTACTCCTGGTTCGGGTACTGATGGTATTGGCTCTAATTCTGACATCTCAATCCCTTCTTGTAGCTGAGCCTTTAGCAAAAATCACCGTTGAAGCGGGAAAACACCTTCGAATCGATACGCCCGTATCCGCGAGCCTCGATGGCATAACCGATGACTTGTCCGACACATCGTTGAGATTAGAAGAAATCAAAAATTCACACCGCTTGCTTGTCCCCTCGCAAATCGAACCGGGCAATTCCCCAAAATTATGGTGGATTCTTTCTGACACCACACTGCCACGTACCAAACGCACCTACGAACTTCTGAAGCAAACCCACGCTGAAGACCCGGCCTTTGACAAGGCTCTGGAAAACGGTAAGCTCGCCAATGAAGGATTCATCCGTTGCCAAAATTACGTCAAAGCCTGGCTCAGTCACGCTGACCCCAAGACCGGCCTGATTCCAAAAGGTTTAAGAGGCGACCGGAAAGATATCTGGAATGCACAGGATGCCGCCGCTGATAATTACGCCTTTATGGTCCTCACCGCCGCTATCACAGACCGCCCTCTCTTCGAAGGGCGCATGCTTGACATGCTTAGAACGGAAACAAGACTCACCTCACGCATTGGAGCACTGCCCGATACATATTCCTTCTCCAAACAAGGTTTCACAACCGAAGAACCGGACATTGCCCGCATCATCTTCGGCTCATCGGAATACATCAAAGATGGCTTGCTACCCTTGACCGAATGGCTTGGCCCAAGTCCCTGGTCAGAACGCATGATTGCGATTCTTGATGATATCTGGAAGCACGCATCCGTTGAAACACCATACGGCAACATACCCTCCACCAGCCACGAAATAAACGGCGAGATGCTCCAGACCCTATCCCGAGTCTACTGGATGACTGGCGAAAAAGAATATCTGCATTGGGCAATCCGTCTCGGTGACTACTACCTGCTCGGCGAGAACCACCCAACGCGAGATTCAGACAGACTAAGATTACGCGACCACGGATGCGAAATCGTCTCAGGCCTCTGCGAGTTATACGCGACCGTAAACTTCACAATGCCCGAAAAGAAACAGGCATACCAAAAATCTATCCACGAAATGCTCGACCGCGTTCTCGAAATAGGACGCAATGAACACGGACTACTCTACAACTCCATCAATCCACAAACCGGCCAGCACGGCGATGGCATCGCCGATACCTGGGGCTATAACCTCAACGGCTTTTACACTGTCTATCTCATAGACAAAACTAAATCCTACCGCGCTGCCGTTCTCAAAGCCCTCGGCTGTCTGAATCAACACTACCAGAAATATAAATGGGAAGGCAACAGAGACAGCGCCGATGGCTACGCCGACTCAATCGAAAGCGCAATTAACCTTTACAATCGCGAGCCAGTTCCGTCAACTGCCCAGTGGATTGACAGCGAAACAAAGGTCATGTGGAAAAAGCAGCAGCCCGATGGCATCATCGAAGGATGGCACGGCGACGGTAACTTCGCCAGAACAACCATTATGTACTGCCTCTGGAAAACAAAAGGTATTACCATCAGACCTTGGCGAAAAGACGTAATCCTCGGAGCAGTCAAAGAAGATGAAACCCTTAAAATTAGCATCGTCGCCAGAAAGCCTTGGCAGGGAAAAATTATCTTCGACGCACCTCGCCACCAAACAAATATGAAAATGCCCCTTGACTGGCCGCGCATCAACCAGTTCCCCGAATGGTTTACTGTCCGAAGCGGAAAAATCTACACACTTCGCGACTTGACTTCTAACGCAAACAAAGCATATACAGGCCAGCAACTGCGGCAAGGAATTACAATCGAGCTTCGCCCCGGCTCCGAGCAGCGACTGCTTATCTTGGCTCCCCCGAATGTTAAGGCGATAAAAAACCCTTCGTTCTTGCAGATACAGGTAGACGACAGCAAAGTCCTACAATATAACCATGCTCCCGTCCCGCCACCTCAAGGAACTGACCCGCTCTATACCCGCAGCGGTTTTATCCATCCACTCTGGTCGCCTACGGGCCAGGTTCTTACTCAGATTCATCCGAAAGACCACATCCACCATATGGGCATTTGGATGCCTTGGACCAACACTGAATTCGAAGGCCGCAAAATCGATTTCTGGAACCTAAAGGCAGGAAAAGCTACTGTACGCTTCAAGGAATTCCTCTCGCAGACCAGTGGCCCCGTTTACGGTGGGTTCGGCGCCCGGCACGAACACGTTGACCTCACTGCCCCACAAGGCGAAAAAGTTGCTCTCGACGAAACTTGGGACGTTCGCGTTTATAACATCGGTGGCCCCCACAAACAATACTGGCTCTGGGACTTCGTCTCGACTCAACGCTGTGCCACCAACAGCCCCCTTCATCAATTCAAATATCACTACGGCGGTCTCGGCTTCAGAGCAACCCGCCAATGGAAAGGCAGTAATTGCAATTATCTTACTTCCGATGGAAAAACTCGTAAAAATGGCGGCGCAACCCGCGCACGATGGTGCGATAGTTACGGCATGACTGGAGAACAATGGGCCGGTGTCACAGTTATGAGTCACCCCAAAAATTTTCGGCATCCGGAACCGATGCACATCTGGGATAAGGGACCCGTCTTCTTCGGTTTCGCGCCCTCACAGTTGGGCGACTGGAAAATGGAGCCAAGCCCAAGAGAACAACCAAAATTGGCAAAGTGAGAGAGTAGAAATCCTATTGTGAAAAATCAACAAGACCAATCCTCAGAAAATGCGGACTTCCTGAAGAGCCTACCGCTCTTTGCCGCTTCAGACTCGCAGGCTGTAGCCCAAGAGAAAGCCAAACTCGCAGAGCTAAGCAGCAAAGGCTTTCTGAGTCGGTGGCGTGGATATTCTATCCTGACCGGCCCCGGCTGGCTCCAAAGCGCCCTGACCCTGGGCGGAGGTAGTGCTATGGCCTCGCTTTTTGCAGGGGCCTACCTGCAGTATAAGCTGCTCTGGGTTCAGCCGATAGCAATGCTCGTTGGTATCGTTATGCTGGGCGCAATTTCTCAGCAGACCCTTGTCACGGGTGTCCGGCCATTCCACATGATGAAACGCATTCTTCACCCTGCTGTTGCTTGGGCCTGGGTGTTTGGTGCTCTGGTGGTGACAATCATCTGGCACTTCCCCCAATATGCGTTGGCAGCAGGTATGACCGAAGATATGCTCAATGCCTTTACCGGTTGGCGGCCTGCGTCGCGGACACCCCTGTTGATTGGAATCGGTCTGGTTTTCCTGGCCATATCTACCGCCGTCACCTGGAGCTATGGCAAAGGCCACAAAGGAATGAGATTTTACGAACGGATGCTCAAAAGCTTCGTATGGCTGGTCATTATTGCCTTCGCTTTGGTGGTTATCCGCCGCGCATTTGCAGGCGGTATCGAGTGGGGCAAACTATTCAGGGGATTCCTTCCGCTGGAGCTTCCCACCGACCGACGCGGTGTCTCCGTCGTAGCGGCTGCATTTAGCGCCGCAGTTGGGATTAATTCAACCTTCCTTCTTCCTTACACAATACTTGCCCGCGGCTGGGGCAAAGAACATCGCGAACTTTCCTGCTTTGACCTTATTACCGGAACGCTGCTGCCCTTTTGTCTCGTGACGTCGCTGATAGTTATCGCCGCCGGTTGTACAATCTACCATCCGGAGGTTTTGGTATCAGGTTCGACCGCCTTGTCACCCACCACGGCAGCGGCAATGTTTGAATCGGCAGGCCTCGGCAAATTCTTTGCCCAGCTCGTTTTTGGACTCGGAATCCTTGGGATGACACTGAGCACTATTACTGTGCATATGCTGATGTGTGGATTCGCTGTGTGCGAGATGTTTGGTGTTGAGCCGGGCGGATGGCGTTACCGACTGGCTTGTCTGATACCGGCGCCAGCGGTTTCGGGTGTGGTGTTTTGGAAATATATGGGGTCGTGGGTGGCAGTGCCTGCCTCAGCTATCTGTGGACTGCTTTTGCCATTCGCTTATATAATATTCTTCATTCTAAACAACAGTAAGAAATATCTTGGACAAGACAAACCGACAGGAACAAAAGCATTTGCATGGAATATCGGTATGCTCATTGCCATTTTGATATCCATAACCAGCGCATGCTACTATCTGTATTCACACATTATTAGCGGTTAGAAATTGCCAGAGACCTAAAAACCTGCTATATAAATTACTTTGTGTGTAAAGATTACCTTGCGAAGCAAATCCTTAAATATGAAAAGTAAGAAAAACAAAAACGCAGGTGAGCTTACCCGCCGCGAATTCTTGAAAAGTTCGCTTGGTCTGACAGCGTCCGCGGCCTTGGTGTGGCCTCAGACAGTTCCGTCCAGTATGTTGGCGGCCAGCGCACCAAGCAATCGCATCACCATTGGCTGCATCGGCGTGGGGCGGATGGGGCTCGGCCCCGCACCGTGGGCGGAATATACCGAGAAACGCGTTCATCCACAGGACGGCTATGGGCGGCCGGGATGGCTTCGCATCTCCGATTATTGCTGTGGAATGATTACAGGCTGGGGTTCACATCACATCGACATCGCTCAATGGGCAATGGGAACCGAATATACGGGTCCTGTGGAGGTTGAGGACTGGGCTGAATATCCAAAAGAAGGCCTGTGGGATATCCACGGCAAGTTTCGCATCGAGTATACTTACGCCGATGGAGTGAAGCTCATTTGCGAGGACAACACAAAGAACAAGCAAGGCATTCTCTTCGAAGGAACAGAAGGCTGGGTATACGTCAGACGCAGATTGATTGACGCGCAGCCGACGTCATTGTTAACATCAGTAATCCGTCCAAATGAAATTCATCTTGCCAGAAGCAACAATCATAAGCAGAATTTCCTTGAGTGCATAAAGTCGCGGTCTCAAACGGTCGCACCCGTTGAAATCGGCCATCGGTCCAACACCGTTTGTGTCTTGGGTTATATTGCAATGTTGCTTGGTCGCAAGTTGAAATGGAACCCGGGAAAGGAACGATTTATCAACGATACAGAAGCCAATCGGTTGCTTTCCCGGCCGATGCGCAGTCCCTGGAAGCTATGATAAAATCGAAGAAAGGAGAACCCGGATGAATAAGAAAACTGTTCGTACCGGCATTGTCGGCGCGGGCTTTTCCGCAACATTCCATTTTGAAGCCGTAAAGAAACTGTATGCAACCGATGCGGAAGTCGTCGGAGTTTTCTGCCGTACAAAAAAAACACGCGAAGCATTTGCGCAAGAACGCGGTATCAAGGCATTCGACAGCCTTGAGGCCTTGCTCGATGAGGTCGATGTTGTCCACGTCTGTACCCCGCCCGTCTCGCATGAACCAGTCGCGATAGCGGCCCTCGAGCGCGATAAATTCGCCATCGTAGAAAAGCCCTTAACCGGCTACTTCGGCGACGGTTCAGAAGATTTCAACGGTGAGACTTTTCCCAAACAGCAAGTGCTTGACAAGGCCTTGGCGAGTATTGAGCGGATGCTTGAAGCCGAGCAAAAAGGCAAAGGCAGAATCCTTTACGCCGAAAACTGGGTTTATTCGCCTTCAATCCAGAAGGAGCGCGAGATTATTGAAAAGACCGGAGCGCAAATCCTCTGGATGCATGGCGAGGAAGCACACTCTGGCTCACACGCAACCACCTACGGCTACTGGAAATTCTCCGGCGGCGGAGTAATGCTCAGCAAAGGCTGTCACCCCCTGACCGGGGCACTTTATCTAAAGCGCGTCGAGGGCAAGGCCCGAAACAAAAAGCCAATCCGACCCAAAACCATCTCCGCCCGCATACACGCCTTGACCAGAATGAAAAACTTCAGGGACGAGGGACACATTCGCGCCAACTACCACGACATAGACGATTTCTCCATCATGCATCTTGTCTTCGAGGACGGCACAGTTGCCGACATCGTCGCTTCTGACATTCTTTTGGGAGGCATCCACAACTGGCTCGAGGTCTGCGCCAACAACCACCGCACAATCTGCAACATCAATCCGAACACAGCCATGCAGACCTATAACCCCGTCGATGAGAATTTTAAGGATATATACGTCGTGGAAAAAACCGGGACCAAGCAGGGCTGGTCAACGCCTTCGCCGGATGAGGACTGGTTCACAGGTTACCCACAGGAGATAGAGGCATTTTACCGTACCGTAGCCTATGGCGAACCCGTTGAGAGTGACGGCACCCTTGCCGCGGATTGCATCTCTACCATCTACAGTGCATACGTCTCCGCAGAGAAGGCCGGCGCCGAAGTTCCCATAAAGGTTTTTTGAGGGCCGCGCCAGGCAAAAAAGCAGCTACTAACTCTTGTTCAACGAAAGTGCTCCTATGGATATCCAAAAAGACCGCCAACTGTTAAGAGGCGCCAAAGAAAGGGGGCGACTGGCAACACTCCGGGCATATATGAAACTATCGGGGCCGGGTTGGTTGCAGAGCGCAATTACCCTTGGTGGTGGCTCCTTGGCCTCAAGCCTGTATCTGGGCGTGCTGGCAGGATTTAGCCTTATGTGGCTGCAACCGTTGGCTATGATATTGGGCATCGTTATGCTTAGCGCAATAGCGTATGTGACACTCTCAACGGGGGAACGTCCCTTTCGTGCCATCAATCAACACGTCAACCCCGTGTTGGCTTGGGGTTGGGTAATTGCGACAATGATGGCCAATTTGGTATGGTCCATGCCGCAGTTCGCGCTTGGAACCGCGGCAATTCAGCAGAATCTATTGAAGAACATTGTTGGCCCGGAAGCGATGCCGGAGCCGTGGGGCAAGACCATTGTCGCCGCTGCAATTCTCATTGTCTGCGTTGTCGTAGTGCTCTTGTACAACAGCGGCAGTTGGGGCGTGAAACTTTTTGGAATCATCATAAAACTAATGGTGGGTATAATAGTCGTCTGCTTCTTCGGCGTTGTCGTTAAGATGACCGTCGCCGGCGTATTAGACTGGGGGCGGATTTTGCGCGGCCTCGTGCCGGACTTCCGGCTGCTTGTCGCGCCCGCAAAAACCTTTGAACCGTTTATCGCCGCCGTTGACTCCAAATATCAAGCCTTCTGGACTAACCTCATCGTTGGCCATCAGCGAGATGTTATGATCAGTGCAGCCTCCAGCGCCGTCGGCATAAACATGACATTCATGCTGCCATATTCAATGCTCAGACGCCGATGGGGCAGGGAGTTTCGCGGGATTGCTATCTTCGACCTCTCAACAGGACTGTTTATACCCTTTATTCTTGCGACCGGTTGTGTGGTTATCGCTTCAGCCGCACAATTCCATACCCGCCCCGCTGCCGGTTTTCTCGGAGAAACCGATAAAAGCGGAGTGTTGATACAGCCGGCCCAAAACCTCGTGGGCAAATACAAGTCAATTGCTGAGGCCCGCGTCAGGTATAAAGTTGGCAGCGATGCTTTTGCAACCCTGAAAGATGAAGAGAAAGCAACATTAATTGATGCTTTGCCTACCGCCGACAAACGCCTGGCAGCGATGCTCGTCAAACGCGATGCATTTAATCTGGCACAGTCTCTTTCACCACTGACCGGCCAAACGTTTGCACATTATGTTTTTGGAATTGGTGTTGTCGGAATGGCAGTTTCCAGCATCATTGTTCTGATGTTGATTAACGGTTTTGTTGTTTGTGAAATGCAGGGAATCGAGTCCAAAGGCTGGTCCTATCGCGTCGGCTCTCTTGCGCCCTGTATCGGCGTACTCGGCCCATTCATCTGGACCGGCGGAAAAGCACAATTCTGGCTCGCCGTCCCAACATCTATGTTTGCTATGGTGTTGCTGCCAATTGCTTACTTTGCCTTTTATCTGCTAATGAACCAGAGAAGCTTGCTGGGTGATAGTATGCCTCGCCGAGCTAAACGCGTTACCTGGAACATCCTGATGGCAATTGCCGCCGGCCTTGCATCCTTCGGCTGTATCTGGACACTTTGGTCCAAGTTCAGATGGCTCGGAATCTCACTAATTGTCGCTTTCGTCGCGTTGGCGTTGTTTGTCCACTTCATTCGCTCCGCAAAACAAAGACCATGACCAACGAACAATGGAACAAACTCGTAGATGTTATCAACGGCAAACGGGTCAAGCCGCTGCCGGTAGGATTCATCATCGATAGTCCTTGGCTTCCCGGCTGGGCCGGCATCTCCATAATGGACTATTTCTCTAACGAGCAGACGTGGTTCGAGACCAACCTTAAAGCTGTTCAGCGTTTCCCCGACATTGTCTTCTTACCCGGCTTCTGGGCCGAATTTGGAATGTGTGCCGAACCCTCCGCCTTTGGTGCAAAATGCACTTGGCAGAAAAATGAATTGCCCTTCCCCGGTAAAGTAATCACCGATATCAACGATGTACATCAGCTCTCGAAGCCTAACCCAAAGACAGACGGTTTACTGCCGTCTGTTTTAAGTCGCCTGAAAAATTGCCAAGCACGAATCGAGCAGGTAGGCCACCTCATCAAATTTGCCGTATCACGTGGGCCCCTCAACGTCGCCTCGTTTCTCCTCGGCACCACAGAATTTCTCACAGCCACCCGCACTAACCCTGATGAGACTCACAGACTGCTCGGCATCGTGACTGATTTCATCATCGACTGGCTCCATCTCCAGGCCGATCATCAGTCCAGCCTGAACAGACAGGGAGACCTACGAATACACTTCGCCACAACTCCGCTGTAAACCTAACTGCTCACACACGGTATAAAGCCCTATTAAAAAAATCGTCGATTTTCACTTCGCCATTTACTCCGCCATTACTCCGCCATTTTATTGCATTGATTTGCAGCGCATTGCAAAAATAGAGGGAAATATAAAACACAAAAAAACGGCTGTTTCACGTTGGAAACGCCGTTTTTAGGGGTAAAAAACAAACACGCCCGGCAGGACTCGAACCTGCGACCTACGGATTAGAAATCCGTTGCTCTGTCCGGCTGAGCTACGGGCGCAACTACACAAATAATAAAATCAGAGGCGACAACCTCATCAGGACTACAATTAGTCCGAGGCGCTCCAAAAATACTGCCAAACGTAAATTACTGCCGAGGTACTGATTTTGCAAGAAAATTAAAGCCAATCGCATCGGCACTTATCAAATCAATATCATAAATTCCTTACCGCGGCTCATTGCCCAACAATAAGCTGCTGACAATAGCTGTAAGAAATATCAAACCCCCATAAATGAACATTTTGTGTCGAACAGGAAACACCGAAGTGAGAGTATGGCTGAATGACTGCCAAATTGGCACATAGGCAAGAGGGCAAGAAACCTATAACTACTTGTTATTGCTACAATTAGAATTTTAGGTTGTTTGGGCACGCCGTTTGCCTTTTACTTAATTGAAGCTTAAAGTATAGCCGATAATCGGAATTTTAAGGAATCAGGTTATGAAATTTGACAAATTCACGCTCAAAGCCCAGGAGGCACTGGCGACTGCTCAGCAGATTGCGATGGCCAAATCGCACACTGTTTTGTCGCCATTGCATTTGTTAAGCGCTGTCTGCGGTGATGAGGCCGGCGTTGTGGTTATGATTCTAAAAAAGATAGGGGCCAATATTTCCCGGCTGCAGGAAATGATAGAAAGCGAACTTAAACGACTGCCGCAGGGCGAAAGCAGCGCCCAGGTCTTGCCTGAGCCGGCTCTTAATCAGATAGTGCTTGACGCCCAGAACCGAGCAGATGCAATGGGCGACGAATACTTGAGTGTGGAGCACTTGTTTATTGCGCTGGCTTCGGTGCAAAGCGACGCCAGGGAGATTCTACGGCTGAACTCAATCACACCGGAACAGATTGAAAGCGCTCTAAAAGATGTCCGCAGCGGTGAAAAGATAACCGACCAAAACCCGGAAGACAAATACAAGGCGCTCGAGCGTTATGGGATTGACCTTCTGGAGATGGCCCGTAAGGGAAAGCTTGACCCCGTCATCGGTCGTGACGAAGAGATTCGCCGATGTATGCAGGTTCTCAATCGCCGGACGAAAAATAACCCGGTGCTTATCGGCGAGCCGGGTGTAGGTAAGACTGCAATTGTTGAAGGCCTTGCCCAACGAATAGTTGCCGGCGACGTCCCAACCGGTTTGAAGAATAAGAGGATAATCGCTTTGGATATGGGTGCACTGATAGCTGGAACCAAATTCAGAGGCGAGTTCGAGGACCGGCTCAAAGCCGTATTGAAAGAAGTCATTGGTGCCGAAGGACAAATAATACTTTTTATAGACGAGCTGCATACTGTTGTCGGGGCGGGCAAAGCTGAGGGCGCAGTTGATGCAGGCAATCTATTAAAGCCGTCCCTTGCACGGGGCGAGTTACGCTGCATTGGTGCGACTACGATTGACGAATATCGAAAGTATGTTGAGAAAGATGCGGCGCTTGAGAGGCGTTTTCAGCCGATTTTGATTGACCCGCCGAGCGTCGAAGAAACGATAGCTATACTTCGAGGCCTGAAAAATCGCTATGATACTCACCACGGCGTTCGAATTACGGATTCCGCACTTGTTGCGGCTGCTACCTTATCGAATCGTTACATCTCCGACAGGTGGCTGCCTGATAAGGCGATAGATTTGATGGACGAAGCGGCTTCAAAATTGCGAATTGAAAATGATTCGCTGCCAGCCGAACTGGACACTATCCGCAGAAAAATTGTTCAGCTTCAAATAGAATGCGAAGCACTGAAAAAGGAAAGCGACGACGCAAGCAAAGAGCGACTGAAGAAAATTGAAAAAGAGTTGGACAAATTGCAAAAGCAGGACAAAGAGCTTACAGCACAGTGGGAGAGTGAAAAAGGTGATATCGACCAGATAAAACAACTAAAAGAAAAGGTTGAAGATGCCCAAAACCAATTCGAAAACGCCCAGCGAAAAGGGGAGTTAGAAACGGCCGCGCGCTTGAAGTATGGCACTATAGCGGAGTTTAAAAAAGAGCTTGAGGGAAAAGAGGCGCAACTTGCCAAATCCAACGGCAGCAAAATGATCCGGAATGAAGTGACGGAGGAGCACATCGCCGGTGTTGTTTCGAAGTGGACGGGCATACCAGTTGCAAGATTATTAAGCGGAGAACGCGAGCGTCTAATGAAGATGGAGGAAGCAATCGGTAAGCGAGTGGTTGGCCAGGATGAGGCGGTTGCGGCGCTCTGCAATGCGGTTCGGAGAAGCCGGGCCGGGCTGGGCGACACGAATCGGCCAATCGGCACATTTCTATTCCTCGGGCCAACCGGCGTAGGCAAAACTGAGCTTTCCAAGGCGCTTGCCGACTTTCTGTTTGACGACCCGAACGCTATGATTCGGGTTGATATGAGCGAGTTTATGGAGCAGCATTCCGTCGCCCGTCTTATCGGCTCACCGCCCGGCTACGTTGGTTACGAGGAAGGCGGGCGACTGACCGAAGCTGTCCGCCGCAAGCCATACTCGGTGATTCTGCTCGATGAGA